>JADJGZ010000017.1 GCA_016707785.1 Bacteroidales bacterium
AACCTATTCCGTCAGGCAGTTGGCGAAGAAGTTTACCTCTTACCTCCGAAATAAATTTCGAATCAGATCGGTTGGTTCACACTTTTTTGAAAAGGATCTTAATCTGAAGAAATCTGCATGAACCTGTCGGTCTACTATAATATTCCTGTTCGGGATGGACAAACACTTCTTTTTCTGGATGAGATCCAGGCATGTCCCCAGGCTATTTCTTCACTTAGGTTTTTTTATGAAAAGAGGCCCGCGTTGCATGTAGTTGCAGCGGGTTCCCTGTTGGAGTTTGCCTTACAGGAACTTCCGTCATTTGGTGTCGGGCGAATCGATAATCTCTTCATGTTTCCCCTCTCCTTCGATGAATTTTTATTAGGAATGGGTGAAGAGCGGTTATATCAACTCAAAAAAAGTAATGGTTTTGATGCTCCTCTGTCGCTCCCCGTCCATGAAAAATTGCTGGAATATCTCCGGAAATTCCTAGTACTTGGGGGCCTTCCTGAAGTAGTTCATTCATTTGCAGAGAACAAGGATTATCTTCAGGTACAACAAATCCTCGACAGATTGATCAGCGGGTATGAAGATGATTTTTGCAAAATTTAAAAAACGGGTTCCTGTATCACGATTAAAAGAGGTATTTCAATACGCTGTATTCCAGGCAGGAAAGAAATTCAATGCATCTAAAGCATCCGATTCATCGAACCATGCCAGATCAAAGAGGCTCTTGACTTGCTGGAGATGGCCGGATTGGTGTATCGTGCAGCACACAGCAGCCAATGGTATTCCTCTAGGGGCGGAAGTGAATCCCAAAAACTTTAAGATCATCCTTTTCGATCATGGAATTTTTCAGCGTATCCTGGGTCTGGAGCTTTCATCTTACTTGACAGAAACAGATTTCACTTCGGTAAATAAAGGAACTCTGGCAGAACAATATGTAGGTACAGAAATCATTAAAAACCATGCCCGAAATAGCCGTCCGCAACTCTATTACTGGCATCGGGAGAAAAGGGCAGCAGTGCCGAGGTGGATTATCTCCTTCAAAAGAATCATAAAAAATTCCCAATTAAAGGGAAAATTGGAGGGGAAAATGCAAGGTTTGCGATTATTTCTACAGGAAAAAAGATCAGGAGGAAGACACGCATTTTCCTTTGGAAAACTTTGGCAATCGACATACCCGGGTACCCCCCTGCTTATGCGGTAAAAAATCTTTCCTCCGATAAGTAAGAATTTTTGAATTCCCATAGTTCCCCCTGGAAACCAACTCACTTTGCCTTCTCCACCACCTCCTCCTCACTAAACCCAATCTCGCCCGACTTAGTCCTGTGCGGAAATTCAATTTTACACTGTCCATCCCCTTCATCATAGTAGAAGGTTATCAGTCCATTCTTTTCTTTCCAGTCAAAATTGTTGCGGTATCGTCCGAGGTAACCGGTTGCGATGTATTTCAATCCGGGCCATTGAAGCATCTCAACCGCTGATTCTGCATAATCAACCATAAGCAGATACTTGCCATCTTCACTGAAACTGATGTGATTTCTTTGCTCATAATATTCATCATTGTATTCAATACAACTACCACTGATATAATCATAGGCAGAGAGGATATTCATATTGTCCAATACCAGGAAAATAGGGCTTTTGGGGTGAAACTCGAGTTGTTTTATACCCATATCAAGGGATTCGGCTGAATAGTGGATATAGAAATCGCATACTTTTTCACTGGAACGTACATTCCACACATGCGCCATCGTATCAAGAACGATCCTGTAATTGCTGTCCGGACTCATTATCTCATAAGGTTCTTCATTTTCTTCCATCGGAGCCTCAGTAATCTCAGGAGCAGGAGCAGGTTTATGATTCCTGCATGCCAGTATGCCAGCCATCAGGCATACCATTACAAATCCAATTACCAGAAGAATGTTTCTGTTTTTATTTTTCATAAAATGAGCTATAAAATTATGTATTTCTGAAAATTAAAACAGTAAAGGCAGGTTCCATCCACCAGTTATCATTACAAATTCAAAGACCCAAAATCCAAAATCCAAAATCCAAAATCCAAAATGCAAAGTGTAAAACCCAAAAGTCCCCTTGGTTTATATTTTCAAATCCTCAAATCTTCACATTTTCACATTTTCACATCTTCTAATCTTCACATCAAACATCCGACATCAAACATCCGAAATCAGACATCCGAAATCCTCACCTTTTCCCTAACTGCATCCTCATATGTTTTGACAACATTTCGAAATAAGTATCCACTGCTTGCCCCAGTTCAAATTCCACTTCAGGCGCAAATTTACAACCATGACGATCGAGAGAGCGCACCGTGAGACGATGGCGCATCTCCTCAATTTTCCCGCCAGGGAAGTATCCTAATGGCACTATGCTGAGAACAACTCTCCTGGCGTTTAACATCCGCTGAATTTGTAAGGAAGGCTTATAGGTCTCAGGAGCAATTACAAGAAGTCGCTCCTTTACAAACGGAATGGCAAGTATTATCAGTGCCGACTGCCAATCGTCCAAAGAAATTTCCAGGTTATATCTTTCCCGGTAAGTTGAGATCAGCGTTGATACACTACTTGACTTTACCACCGGGCAGCATTGGTACTGATTGGACTCTACCCAATCTGCAGCCTGGATGGAATTGATGCATGGATTCCCAAAAATGGTAATCCCGGATAATAGCGTGGAGGATTCCACAATTTTCCCCAGATGAACTGGAATCTTTTCTTCAACACCAAAAGTGACATTAGCAATAAAAACATGTCCTTTCTCCCTGGCAACCTCCTCAAATCTCTTCCTGTCTCTTACATGGTCCCCAATTGAAGATCCTCCGATATAGGTTGTCCAACGGGATTTATTTGTTTCAGGGGACGAAGGAAACAGAAAAACGGCAGGTTCCGGGTTTTTATCATCGGAAATGAAGGTCTGTCTTCTCAACCTGGGTTGTTTCACATAGATCCGCGGAGATCCCTGAATAATGGAACGAGTGGTAGCTTTTATATCCACTCCATCATAAAGAGATCCTTCAAATACAGTATTTGTTGTATCATTATTACCCTCCATTGCAATGCGTGAGGCCTGCTGAGCCGTCCCATAAAGAAGTGCTTCACAGGGCGGCCAGATCCAGGAATTATAGGTGGCTATTTTCTGCTTTGGGGGCATCCCTTCCTCCCAAAGCCATAAGGATTGTAACAAGTTCATCTGTTCCTGTAATTCCGGTGTTGCGGGCAGAAAGAAGCTGTATTCATTTTTCAGTATTTCAAAGAAGTGATCAAGAGCAGACGGTTGATAACAGGCATATATCCCTTTCACTTCTTTCTTTTCGGAATTCATTGAAGTATCCGGGTAAAGAATGGAATATCCCGGGAAGTTTTCCTGCGATGCCCAGGGCCTTTGAATATCCATCAAAGAGCTGGCAAGTACCCTGTTATAATTCCTGTGCATCATGGTATGAGCAGTTGTCAGCACATTGTTCATCCCCGCCTGTTTCCTTTGACTTACCAGGCATTGGTTAAAGAGAAGCCGCTCGAACGCCTGAACTGTTCCCATGAAAGTATCATATTGCAAGCCTCCCATCTTTTCTCCGTAATGCTTGTAGGATGAATCCAGCACAATTCTGACAGCTTTCCTGTAGTGGAAGGAAAGCTCCTCTGCAGCAGAGTTTCTATAGTTTTCATAAATGGTAGTGTTTACCGGCAGGCTATCCACAAACATCAATGCAAGTTGAGGATGGATGATGACTCTATGAAAGGAAACAGACCTTCCGGAATTTTCAGAATTATCCGGGTAGATCAGGGGATTTTGAAGGAGCAACTTTATTTCTTTCCAATGGGCCAACCCTCCTGTATAAAGCACCCTGGAGTATTTTGACAATATCCACTTTAGTTTTGCCACCATAACCTGTTCTCTTTTTGTATCAATAGCTTTGTCGCGGGTCAGATGCGCTGCAGATTCATTCCTTTCTATGTAGCCACTAAAGCATTTCCAGGCATCCACAGAATCTTCAAGTAATTGTTCCGGCATTGTTGGAACCGGGAAATCAGGGGTATCAATTCCATGTACAGGTATCCCCAGTTCAATGGAAAGTCTTACTGCTTCAATGATGGAATCCGTAGCACTGAGGGCAAGTACAGAGTGTCCCTTAGCCTGAACAGAATTCGTGGATATCAATCCTAGCATACAGGGAAGCTGGGTTTGGCTGCCTTCTCTCACTCCTAATGCCTTTAAAAAAAGGATCAATGCTTCCAGGCTTTCCGGATCTAATTCAACAGCAATAGCATCAGGCCTGGATACCTGCTGCAGGCATAACCGGTGAACCTCCGCTGCAAAAACAGCCTTGTAATGAATTGCAGGAACAGCTAGCAAAATGCTTTCTTCATGCTGAATTTCCAATGCCATCTTATGTGTTTTTAGGGTGAAAGAAATATGAATAATTCGATCTTAGTTGCTAATTCTGGTTGGAATGACTGAAGAGTTGACGGAAAGCAGTTTCAAGATGGGAGGGTTTTATTCCACTTATAGAATTGATTTTCAGGTCAAACGGATGATCCATACTTGTTTTCATCAACGCATCTCCCCCTCCCGCATTTTCAAATGCACTCAGGTTTTCAGCCAGGCTGAACAGGTAGATAGCATCCCGGGGCGATAGTTTGTGAGATGAATTGTACTGTACCCACAAAAGCCAGAAAATATCCAGCAGTTTGCTGATCTCCTTCTGCATACCTGTAAATTGTGAAAGGATGATTTTTTCAATTTCAGCCCTTGGAGGGAATTCGATGGTGATGACAGGTCTCATTCTCGAATTGATAAACTCAGGAAGCAGGTTGATTTCTGCTGTATTGGTTGCCGCTATAAACCGAAAAGCGGGATGGGCAATTATCCTTTCTCCTAGAAGTGTGGAATCTATATATCTTCTTTCATCGAGTACACTTACCAGCAAGGCAAGGGCTCTTGGCCTGATCTTGCCGATCTCATCAATGAATATGATCCCACCAGTGATCATGGCTGTAACCAGGGGAGACAGAATATAGTCCATAACAGCATTATTCTGATCACTAAACCGGACTGCACAAGCCAGGTCTTCAGCGGTTACATCTTCATGCCCCTGGAAGATATACAGGTCGCGGCCGGTTTTTTGGGCTAACTCATAGATGATCCTGTTTTTCCCCATGCCGGGTTCTCCAACCAATAAAGGACTCAGGGGTAAACTTCTATCACTTGCCATCCAGGCTGCTGTTATTAACCTTAACTCTTTTTCTCTCCCGATAAATTCGGGGAGAACATTATGTTGGGGGACAAAAGGTTCGCTGAAGTAGACAGCTTTATTACCCAATGTCATTTTACGTCTCTCTTTCATTTTGGGAGGATTTAAAGGTTTTGCAAATTTTCACGGGAGGATCCGGGTAGTTGAGCAAAAAAGTTTTTGGATTGCCCAATCAGGTTGAAAGATTCATCAGGCAAGCCAAACATATCGTATAGGATGGTTTGGGAATTACTTGTATTCAAAAGATATTCTGAATTTTTCCCGGTAATTGGCTCAGCTGTTTCGAGAGAGATTACTTCGAAGTTATCAATACAATCGGTGAAGAATTGCCTGGAATTTTCAGGGCAGACCGCATAAGAATCATCGAAAACGCACATTTTCCCCAGCAGAATGCAGTTTTTAGGATCACTGGCATCATAAATCAATATTTCATCTTCATATCCCCCGGCAAGAAGGATGTTCTTCTTCAGAATACAGGACCAAAGCGAATTCTTTGTAGTGATGGCAGACAATTCTTCCAGGTAGGGCAATGACATGATCTTAACACTCCCGTCGAAACTGCTGCTGGCTACAATATCGGGTTGAAGGGGGAACTGAACTATGCTGGTTACGTCGCTCAGGTGACATTGAAGATAATAGGTGAATTCCATCAATTCCAGATCATACCTGTGTATGTAGCCATCCTGGTCAGTTACCAGAAGGCAGTTATGCTCCTTTACCACGATCAGCGACCGGAGGCACCTGGGAATAAAACTCTCCTTGAGCCATTCTCCTGATTCAGCATCGAAAACCGTAAGGTAGCCACTATCAGAAATAGTATACAAGTATCCATTATAAACAACACATTCAGCACTGCTCAATGTAGAAAGATGCTCGCCAGTTTGAGTTATCACACCTTCTACTGTTCCATCCTTCAAATCCCACTTACGAACGGAATTACTTCTGCACAATGGATTGAGGTCAGAATCATAACTAACACCAAACACATAATCTTTATTCCCGATGCGGGCGGTAGCCGACTGGGGACTCCGGCCCATTCCGGCATCCGTAAGAACAAGCCTTTGCTTCAATGTATAGAAGTCGACAACTCTAATGGTCCCATCCCAGCTTGCTGAAATGATCTCATTATTGTGAACATACACATGTCTGACTGTTTTCGAATGAAAATTATGGTAGCGCATCTTCCCTGTAGTCAGGTTGATCAGGTGCACACGGCTTCCGTAAAGGTGAGTTACCAGAAGCGTGTTTTCCTTCTCATGATACCACAGACTTCGGATGCCTGAACCGCTGAGGTTCTTCTTAAGTCGAACCGAGTATTTATCCAATACCGATTTTATGAAGTCGTTTTTATATGCAACGATCAGTTCATTGTTTCCGTTATAAATTATTGGTTTCATAGCTTGGGGTTTAGGGAATAAATCAGTCTCTATTTTATACAAGATTTAATTTTGCATGGATGACTTCATCTATTTCTGAAATCAGTTCAGAAATGCGCTCATCGAGGAAAACCAGTTCCTGCTTGAGGTATTTGACATGTATCTCAGCCAGTTCCTCATCTGCAATATGCTTGGCCTTGAAGGACGTATGATTGATGAGCATGAGTGCACCGATCTTATTATCCAGTTGGCGGGCCAGGTCGAGCAACTTCTCAGGATCAGGCCGCCCCTTGTAATTCATCATTTTCCCACTAGTAAAATCAGTGAAACTAATCAGCAGACCTTGATTTTTCCTGTAAATGACTACTTTCAACAGTATCTCCAGCAGTTCTGATTGTTGGATCAATACATCACTGGCATCGCTGGTCTGACGGTTATAAATATGATTTGCCTGGATAAAGAAATCATCCAGTTCATGAAGTGATGAGTTCGGGTCTGTAGTAATATGGGATTCCCGGCAGTTTTTTGAGATAGACCGATACAATTGCCTGAGCCTGTATTCCACTTCTTCAGATGATTCATTGTCATAATTGTCGGAAAATACTGGCTTCTGATTTGATCGGCGAGGAGCCGGGCTTGAACCCGACTGAACATTAATCAGGAAATTAAAGTATTTCCTTTCCAGGTCCTCGGCAGACTTAACCTCCGGGTCGTTTGCGATGGCAAGTTTTGAGATAAGTTGCTTGATAACCTGTTCTTTAGATCCAATTTTCAGGACATAAATCCTGAACCTGGCTTTATATTGTTCATTTGTATCATCAATCCCCTTGATAAATCCATGCCTGGAAGCCATTATTGAGCTTAGTTCAAAGTTAAGCCTGTATATTTCAGCCTTTTTAGAACTAAGATTACTGAACATTTTGATATCAAATCCCGCGAGCACTGATACAGGGAACATCCATAATTGATTGGATAAGATGAAGTATAACATGGACTCAAATCCAATAACGGATTTTTTACTTCCGGATTGATCAAGAAGCTGAAAAGCTTCTTTAAGTCCATCCGTATAAAGGAGAAGGTTTTCATAAAAGGAAGAGACAAGACTGTGGTCAGATCCATGGTTCTCAATTATTTCTCTTTTACATAAATCATCAGGCAAAAGATTAGCAGTTAAATAAGCATGTCCTTCAAAAACACTCTTGATAAGCAGTATCATGGTTTGAAAAGGAGATAATCCATTCAACCCTGATTGAATAATGAGGTCTTCAAGGTTCTCTTTATCACGGCTTGTTTGAATAGATTCCCCCGGGAAATCCGGTTGTGATGAAGTGCCTTCAATAAAGGGCTCTGACGGAAGGGGATTATCCCTTTTTTTGAAATCCCGGATATCCAGGAATAAAGGGTAGTAGTCACTGAAGTGGGCTTTCTTTTCCATAATGTTTGGTTATTAGGTTTCTTTGATTTCTTTCACTGATGCGTTAATAGTTTAGATTCTTTACAAATTGTTACTAGCCATATTTGTATTCATCTGATTTTAAATTATATACAATTATTAAAACACACAAATGCACTTCTTTTATTTCCATCTTACTTAACTTGAAGTGACAAGAATAAGAGTGGATTGCATTTTTAATAATTTTACATAACCTATCCCATACTTATATACCAACTGGTTGACATGCTCAAGCAATGGAATTTCATGCCAAGCTTAAGCTGTCGGCCATAAGAATCTGATTTAAAGTTTTTTATAAATTTTTTGCTATTGACTTACCCGGATTGATTTGAAGGAATGAAGTGCTTCATAACCATTTTCTTAGTATTAACCTTGTAAAAGAAGACCATGCAACTCATTTCTTATTCACAAGTCAACCAGGAAGGCAGTCGTCCAAATATAATTGACTGGAATCCAGATCATAAGAAAATTATTATTGAGATAATCCTGTCAAAAGGAACCCTTAATATCCTGGGTCAGTCAAACCTGAGGCTTTTCACTGCATCGATGGATCATGCAGACATCATCAACTGCAAGGAAAAAAAGGACAAGATTGATTTATTCCGTTCATTTGGTTTAGCTTCAGATGAACTAGCTGATAAACCCCGTAAACTGCTTTTTAAAAGCAATAATCTTGGAGCTGTTAAACGATCCATCAATGCATTTGTTAAACGCTTGCTGCCTTCGCATCCTGCCTGCATTCTGATTATCGATGATTCTTACCTGCAATCGCTGATTGAGGATTTGCGTGTTATTAAAAGTCCGGCATCTGGTCAGAAAAAACCATTGGAGAAAAATCCCATTAAAAGGCTCATTTTAGATTCCCGTAAAGACTCAAGGATGAAAGAAATCAGCCAGCATTTTCTTGGAACTTCACCTGATGTAGAAATTGTCAGGGCAATGATCCTGAAAGCAGCCGAATCGAAATTGCCGGTATTAATTCTAGGGGAATCAGGTACAGGTAAAGACGTGATCGCCAGGCTTATAAATAAGTTTTCTACATTTAATAAGACTCCGTACAAGGTGCTGAATTGTGCTGCTTTGCCTGAAACGCTGGCAGAATCAGAATTATTTGGAGCTAAAAAAGGTAGTTTTACCAACTCTATTGCTGAAACCATCGGGCTGTTTGCAGCTTCAAACGGAGGTACTATTTTTCTGGATGAAATCGGGGACCTTTCTCTGGCAATACAAGCCAAGCTGTTATTAGCTGTTGAGAACCAAAGTATAAGACAAATCGGTTCTACGGAATCAAAAGAGAACCTGGATGTACGTGTTATCTCTGCAACCAACAGGAATATCGATTATATGGTGATGCAGCATACTTTTCGCGACGACCTCCTGTTTCGCCTTGATACCATTCGAATCAATGCTCCTCCCCTCAGAAGCCATCCGGAAGATATTCCCCTGATTGCTAAACATATCTGGTCAAAGCTGAACAGTCCTCATGAGTTATCACCTGAATTTCTTGATTATCTCAAGACTTACTCATGGCCAGGAAATGTCAGGGAAATGAAAACATTACTTAACAGCATCAGGGATATTTTTGGAGATGAAAGCCCGACAAGGGATAGCATAGAATCGCTCAGGAACTACCGGCAGGAAGGAATAACGCAATCATTCAGTGACGGCATTCAGGATCAGGCTCGTTTTATCAGGCTGGAAGCATATAACAGGCTTATCAAGGTTCAGAATATTCTTCGGGCCATCAAGATTAATCTTCGTCCATATATCAACGCAAAATCCACCGGTAAAAAAAATATCATGAGTCCGGATAATTTGAAGTCCTTTGTGCGGAATCAAATCAATCTGCTGGAAGACTTATGCCGGGAACCAATCTATTTTAAGGATTTAAATCTCTTCCAGGAAACTACACGATATCGTTATCTGTTGGACAAAGCCCTTAACCATTGGCCGTCATCATTAAAAACAATGGATAAATTGTGGAATGCGGAACTTCATAAACTTGATGAGAGTATTAATTTAAGCATTTTCCGCTTCATCTGGGGGAAGGTTGATATGTAATTTTTGGTTGTAAATAAGCTGGAGTGCCTAAAGTGAGCTAGAGTGAGCTAGAGTGCCTAAAGGTAAAGTGAGCTAGAGTGCCTAAAGTAAGGGCGAGACGCAAATTAATCAGGCCGGGGTCGCGTGCCATTGCGCTAAGTGCCTGGAGTGAACTAAAGTGCCTGGAGTGAGCTAAAGTGAACTAGAGTGAAACCTTACTTGGAAGATTAGAAATAGCAGATTATTGCAATGCTTTCCTGGCTTTTAAAATATACTTCGCAGTATCCAATGGACTTATCCCTCTAAAAGGCCGGATGACTCCTAATTCATCGGGACATTCCTGGTAACCATGAAAGTGAGTGGAAATCCGGGCTTTGCCCCCGGAGCGGGAACTTAGTTTCACCGGGTAATCCAGGGAGGTGGAAACCGGTAACAATCCATGAAGGATGAACCGTCCGTTATCCATTTCCGGACTTTCAAAACTGCCCCGCATTCGGGTGATATCGCTGGTAATGGCACCCAATAAGTCTTCGGTAGCCTGGATCCTGAACCTGATCATGGGTTCCAGGAGGGTGGTACCGGTATTTACCAGTCCATCCATAATGCCCATAGGGGTTGCAATAACAAAATCGCCCGGACGGGAATGCATTTCATGGTCTTCGCCTTCAATGAGGGTGATTTTTATATCGGTTACTTCCCAGCCTTTGATCCCCTGTTTTAGTGCTTCAGGAATAGTGCGTTCCACCTCATTCTGGTACTTCTGCAAAACATCGTTCACTCCAATGGCACTGGAATAGTTCACTCCGCTACCCAGCTCACCGGGTTCGATGAGGAATTTCAGGATAGCCCAGCAGGGTTTGGGCATCCAGTATCTGACAAAGCCCTCAGCGGTTGAAGAAGGGGTTTCCTTATAGATTACCGTTGGGTTTTCGAACCTGGCTGCAATGGAAAACCGGTCGAGTAGGATCTTCTCCATTACCTCCATTTGTATCCAGCCCATCATTTTTAACTGCAGTTCCGCTTCTTCACGCAACCATTCAAACTCAAGGGAAGGATCTTCTTCAGCCAGTTCCTGCAAGGCTGCTGCAAGTGCAGGATAGTCTTTTTCATTGATTGCTTTCACCTGGACAATGAACAGAGGCTGCTGAATCCTTACTGCAGGTGGAAGCTGTAATGGTTCAGATCCGAGGAAATCACCAATTCTCACGTTTGAAAGTCCGCAAAGTCCGGCAATATTTCCCGCATCAACAAAACCTATTTCTTCATGTTTACCTGGTAGCACCTTCCTCACTTGTATCACCTTCGAATCTTCAGCTGTTCTCACATTTTTGAGTACCTCACGGGTCGAAATCTTCCCTTCTAGCACCCTAACCAGGGCCACTTTCCCCATAATCCTGTCATGTTCAATGCCATACACCAGGGCAGAGAATGGATTCGATGCACTTCCTGTTGGAGGGGGAAGATAAGAGATGACGGCATCCAGTAGGGCTTCAAGTCCTATCTCATACTTTGCTGATCCAAACAATAGAGGAATAAAATGCCGGGAATGCACTAACTGCCTGAGTTGTTGATCCAATTCAGCAAAAACGGGAAGAGTCCCTTCAAAATATGCATTCAACAATCCTTCATGTGTTGCAACCAGTCTTTCAAGAAGATCTTCTCTGGTTTTGGCATTCGACCATAATGGGGAAATATGAACCTCCGCTTCACCTTCATCAGAACAGTGCTGCAAGACAAAGGGATCCACCCTTAATTCCTTCCTTATTTCATCCAGGACCCTATCAATGTCAGCCCCGAGCCTGTCGATTTTATTGATAAAGATGATAACAGGAATACCGGCATTCTCCAAAGCCCTGTAAAGTGCCTCTGTATGAGCCTGCACCCCTTCAACGGCTGAGATGACAAGAATTGCCCCATCTACAGCCCTGAGCGTGCGCTCAACATCTGCCGAAAAATCCACATGGCCGGGAGTATCGATCAGGTTAATCTGTATTCCTTTCCAGGAAAATGTAACCTGGGCAGATCTGACTGAAATCCCCCTCTCCTTTTCAACGGGTAAAAAATCAGTAAATGCAGATCCATTATCAACATTACCCGCCTTTTTGATCACCCCTCCAAGCAGCAGCATTTGTTCAGTAATGCTGGTTTTACCGGCATCAGCATGGGCAAGGATGGCAATATTGCGAAGGGTTTCAGGCATGGGTGGATTTTCGGGGGCGAACTTAAGCAAATTTACTATGAATATGGCTTCCCGGCAGTTTGTGAAATAATCCTGCATATATAAGATTCTTTCTTTTAATTTGTGCTTTTATGCACAGTGCCTAATTCAAACCATTGAATCTGATTAAATAACCATTAGTAAATCTCTTCACCATCCGAGAATGATATTATGGCCCATTCCATGTAACTTTTAAAAACTAATGAATAACACATGAAAAAAAGTGTCCTTTCGCTTCTGCTGTTGATTTCACTTACCTCTAACTTTTCACTTTTCGCTCAAACCGACAAAGTAAACAGACGAATCATCGAAATCGGCCAAACCGATAACCAAACCATGCAGCATCTCGATGTTTTATGCAATCGCTTTGGTGGCAGGCCTATTGGTTCCGATGCCTATGACAATGCTGCTGAATGGGCAGCCAGTAAGTTCAGGGAATGGGGCATGCAGGTGGAAATGGATGAAGCGGGAACATTACCTGTAGGGTTCAACAGGGGGCCCTGGTTCGGCAGAATGCTGGGTGGAGATGGAATGATCCTTCACTTTGCGACCCCTTCCTATACTGCCGGGACAAAAGGGGTTCAAAAAGGGCATGTGCTGATTGAACCCAAAACAAAAGCAGAATTTGAGCGAATGAAAGGCAGGCTGAATGGGGCCTGGGTGCTGATATCAGGTGAAAGTGAAGGCTGGCCGGTAGATTACTCTGTAGCTGCCGATCAAAAAAGGACAGAAATTATCGCAGAAAATGAAAAAATCGATAAACTAAATGATTCAATCCGTTCTTTAAACTGGAGAAACAGGGATTCCGGCAAAAAAGCCGAACTACTTCCACTTAAAGAAGCTCCTGCCCTCTTCTATAAAGAAATGGTGGAAGCAGGAATACTGGGAATTATTCAATCATCATCCGTGCCTATCAGGGCGCTGTATGACCGGAAAAACATTGATAGCATGTCGTTTGACAGACTGCCCACCGTCCCGGATATCAAGCTCGATGAGCATCAGTTTAAAGTTATTGAGCAAATGACAAAAGAGCGTCAACGTTTTGAACTTGAATTCGACATCCGGAATCATTTCAAAATGGGGCCCGTGAAATACCATAATGTAATCGGCATTATTCCCGGAACAAAATATCCTGATGAATATGTGATTATGGGCGGACATCTCGATGCTTACGATGTTGCCACAGGAGGTGTTGATGATGGATCTGGGGTAACCCCTGCCATGGAAGCCGCACGACTCATCATGAAAGCGGGAGGCAAACCTAAAAGAACCATCCTGGTGATCCTGTGGGCCGGGGAAGAGTTCGGATTACTCGGTTCAGAAAGCTGGGTGAAACGAAACGAAGATAAATGGGGAAAAATCTCGAATATGTTTAACCGTGATGGGGGACCAACGGTTGCAAATAGTCTGAGTGTTACAGAAGCAATGTGGGATGATATGGAGAAAATATGCAAGCCTCTGAATGATATAAATCCCGATTTCCCTTTCACGCTTAAAAAGCGGGAACCCAGGGAAATGCCTAAAAAAGCTTCCGGGACTGATGCAGGCTCGTTTGCGGTGAAAGGAATCCCAACTATGACATTCGGAACAGAAGATACAAAAGGATACGACTTCAGTTATATGGAAATATGGCATACCGAGCGCGACACTTATGATAAAAGCATTGCCGAATACCAGGAACACACCTCAATTGTTACAGCCATTGTTGTGCTGGGTGTCGCCAGTCTCGACCATCTCCTCCCCGCACAGGGTTTTATCTCCCTCCGAAAAAAAGAATGATATAAATGCAAAATGAAAAATGAAAAGATTAAAATGAAAAATTTAGACTGAATCACTTATAAAGTGTTTGATTTTCTGATTTAACAATTGTCAATTTGCATTCTTTACTTTGCATTAAAGTCTGCACCTGCCGCTGATCATTCTGCATTCTTTATTATGCATTTGATTTTCAAGGGGATTTAAACATTTTCACTCTGCATTTTCATTTGTTTTACGCAGCGGCGGATTTGATTTTGGATTTCTTGCATTTCTTTTGCCCCAAGGGCCTTTGCTTTCATTTCTGCTTTTGCATTCTTTACCCTCCTCCCTCACCAATCATATTTCTCCATTCACCCACTAAAATTCGTCATTCAATAAATCAAGTTTTCCAGCTATCACATTCCTGGCTTATTTCGCAGCATAAAAAGCAAAAAGTCATGAATAATACTCAAAACAAAAGCGATGAAGGAAACCTATTGGAGGTCTCTTTAAATCTTGTCAATGAAAAAATGCATATCATCGGACAGGCCGGGAATAATGAACCTATCCATACTGACTATATTCCACCCTATGGCGACAATCTCGGCTATATGCCCCTTCAACTTTTCCTGATCAGCCTGGGAGCCTGTGCATCCGGATCTGTGCTTGTCCTTCTGCGCAAGCTGCAGAAGAATATTAAAGGATTGGAAGTCAAGGCCTATGGAAAAAGAAGAACCCTGCATCCCACATCCTTCGAAACCATTACTCTCGACTTTCAGATAGTATCACCTGATGTGAAGCCCGAAGACATGGACAAAGTTATTGCGATGTCAGAAGCAAGTATCTGCCCGGTTTGGGCAATGATCAAGGGAAATGTTGATGTGGAAGTTAAGTATCAGATTTCTTTAAGCTAAGCAAGATGAAAATTCCCTTTACAGCTGAGCAATTTTTTAAGGTTTTTGAAAACTATAACGTTCAGGTATTCCCTGCTCAGGTTATTCTGGTTCTTCTGGGGATAACAGGTCTTGTATTGGCGCATTCAGCAAAGCCTTACAGGGATAAACTTATTGGTAGTATTCTTGGATTAGTTTGGATATGGGCAGGAATAATCTATCATATCGGGTTCTTTGCATCCATTAACAAGGCAGCCAATTTTTTCGGCATCGTCTTTATTTTGCAGGGGCTATTAATAATTTGGAGCAGTTTCAGTGGAAAATGGACAGGAATTTCACTTAAACCAACATTAAGTGGGTATATCGGAGAAATTCTGGTGATTTTTGGTTTGCTGATATATCCCATAATAGGATTAATCCTTGGCACTCCAATTAAACATATAATTTCTTTTGGACTTCCATGTCCGTCAACCATAGCCACTTTTGGATTCTTTCTGCTTACATCAGGTAAACTTCCCAGATATCTGTTACTGATTCCTTCACTATGGGTTTTGATTGGCTTTATGGCTGCTCTGAACTTTGGAGTTTACCAGGATGTAATGCTGCTCATCTCGTTATTGGTTTCACTTCCTTTTATCCTATTTAAGAAAAAACCCAAATCTGAAACTATTGATTCCGTTACAATCAATTGATAATCAATTCAAAACCCAGATAAAATGAAGAGTGGTTTTAATAACTATTTTCTGACGATCACCCATCCGGGCAAGTCATTTGAAAAGCTGTTGAGTAATGAAAAATCCATGTCGCTTGGATTTATATACATCCTGGTTCCAACTCTTGCCTACACTTTGATGTACATATTCTTAACCATCGGTCATGGTGCACCATCGGTATTTACTCCATGGCTGAACATCCCAAAGGAATCGTATTATTCAATAAACAGGTTCCTCCTGGCACCAAGTATGATTTTATGCTGGCTGGTAACAACTGCTTTTATTCAGGTGATGAGTAAAATAATGAATGGCAAGGGCTCTTTTGAACAAACACTTTCTGTACTGGCATTGAGTATAAGTATTTCTATGTGGGGAGGACTTATCCATGATCTGCCCATGAGCTTTCTGAGTGCTATTGGAGTGATTGATGCCCGGCAGCATGAAATAGATATGAATTCTCCGACCATTTTCCGCACATTACTCTGGATTTGTTACTCAATATATTTCCTGGCTTTTAGTATACTATTCCCTAAAACAGTGCAAGTAGTCCATCAATTCAGCCGGATAAAAAGTTTCCTGATTGGACTTTCAGGCTTCATAGTTTTTCAAATGATGTTTCTTTTATTTAACCGATAAACCCAACATAAAAAGTACTTTCTGGCTGAAATTGAAATAATTCAATCCCTTAGGCATGTCATTCAAGATACAATATCAGTCATTCAATCATTTTTCACTACCTGTTTTTGAAACTTGAAGGTATATTTGAAGGCCTTTTCAATGAATGAATAATTCAAGCCCTACCCATGACTGAATCTGAAATCAATCCTCCAAAACCCTTACAGCCTGAAGACTTTGACCTCTATCGAAGAATGGTGGAGAATTCCCGTGATGGTATTTGTATAACACAAAATGGAATGTTCAGGTATGCTAATCAGGCCTTTTGTGATATGTTGGGATATACCCTGGAGGAACTCACCTCGGTTACCGGGCCTGATCTTCTGGCTGAAAAGGATAAGGAAAGGATTGTCGCCCAGCATTATAAAAGAATGGAAGGAGAACAGGGCAAGAGCATAGATTATATTACCATGATCCGCAAAGATGGCACTCTTATTGACATAGAGATGAGCGCCAATGCCATCCAGCTGGAAGGTTACTGGGCCTCATTTATTTCTGCACGCGATATCACAGAACGCAATAAGATGCAGGAAGCGCTGGAAAAGAGTGAGCAGAAATACCGAATGCTGATTGAGAACGCCCAGGATGGAATCATCATTACCCAGGATGGACAATTCAAACTCGTTAACAAAGCCTTCTGCGAAATTATTGAATATGCTGAAGAAGAGTTAATGAACATGAGTTTTCTGGATGTGGTTTCCAACGAAGATAGAGACAGGCTCCTGGAGTATCATAAACTAAGGATGAGCGGAAGCCGGCATCATATGATCTATGAAGCGAAAGGAATATCAAAATCCGGCAAAATAGTTGACTTTGAGATTAACACTACTTTCATTGAATACAATGATCGCCCGGCTACTTTCATCATTCTTCGTGATCAAACTGAACGCAAATCACTTGAAGTAACTGTTAGAAACAGTGAAAGAAAATATAGGAAACTTTTTGAGGCAGAGTCAGATGCTATTTTCCTCATTGAAAAGGAAACGGGGAGGATTTTGGATGCTAATCCTGCTGCTTCTCACATCTATGGCTATTCACATGAAGAATTTCTCCGGCTGAAAAATATTGATGTTTCGGCTGAACCAGAATCAACACAATCTGCAACATCCCATGATGCCGGATATGTTCCTGTTCGATACCATAAGAAGAAAGATGGCTCTGTATTTGCCGTGGAGATTACTGCTGGAATCACGGATCTTGACAATAATGTGGTTCACATAGTAACGGTCCGTGATATTACCGAACGATTAAGAATACAGGAGACGCTGAAAGCAAGTGAAAGAAAATACCGTGAATTATCCGACTTCCTCCCTCAAACCATTTTTGAACTGGATACCGAAGGCCGATTGGTATACCTGAACAAAGCAGGGATGGAAACCTATGGTTTTACTCAATCACCGGTAGGTGTTCCTGCTATTGAAGGGGTAATACCCGAAGATCAGGAAAGAATGCTTGATAATATCAGGAAAGCATTTTCTGATAATCGCACAATGATTGCCGATGAATATACTGCAAGGCGTATCGATGATACTACCTTCCCTGTCATGATCTATGGCTCACGAATGATGGACAATGATAGGTTTGTTGGATACAGGGGATTGATCATTGACATTTCTGAACGCAAAGCCATGGAAGAGGCTTTAAGAAAAAGTGAAGAGCGCTATCGCCGTCTGATACAAAGCTTGCAGGAAGGCCTTTTTGTTATTCAGGATGAAAAGTTCATTTTTGTAAATAAGGCCATTGTGAAAATTCTTGGTTACAAGGTTGAAGAAATGCTTGGCCGTTACTTTTATGAAGTCATACCCCCCGACCGACAGGAGGAAATGAAATCAATGCATCTGCATCGGATAGCAGGAGAAAAAGGATCATGGAGTTATGAATTTACGCTAATGCATAAAGACCAGAAAACCAGGATCCCGGTAATTCTTTCAACCAACCTTACCGAGATTGATGGAAAGATGGCAATAGTAGGTACTGCAAAGGATATTACTGAAAGAATTAAAGCTGAAGAAGAACTACGAACAGCCCATAACAGACTGGAAGAAATCAATCATAAACTGGAGGAAACCATTGCCGATCGAACCAGGGAACTCACCGAGGCCAATACACAATTACTCAAGGTACAGAAAGAAAACCTGCAATCCCAGTTTGATGTCCTGAAACAACAGGTAAACCCACACTTTCTCTTTAACAGTCTGAATGTACTTACTTCCCTTATAAGAATTGAGCCCGAACTGGCTGAAAAATTCACTGAACATCTCTCAAAAGTTTACAGGTATGTGCTTGAAAATAAAGACAATGAGCTTGTAAAGCTGAGCACAGAACTCGACTTTCTCGATGCTTACCTTTTCCTGCTGAATATCCGTTTTATGGATAAGATCAGGGTAAACATCAATATCAGTGATCAAAGGAAAGAGGCAATGGTTATCCCCTTAGCCATGCAATTATTAATTGAGAATGCGATCAAGCATAACTCAATGTCGAAAAAATCACCCCTGGTCATCGACATTTTCGTTGATGAACAATGCTATCTGAATATCATTAACAATCTGCAGGAAAGGGAAGCCCATATGACCTCGACCGGGGTTGGTCTGAAAAATATACAGAACAGGTACCTGCTACTAAACAATACATTGCCTGAATTTGAAAAAACGGCAGATCGTTTTATAGCCAGGATTCCCCTGATTTGTGAATAGCTAACTTGATTGAAAACTTAATAAAACTGTTGTAAATGAAAGTGTTGATAATTGAAGATGAACAACTGGCTGCTCGTCGACTCGAAAAAATGATGAAGGAATTTGATCCGGGAATTGAAGTGATCGCCAGGCTTGAATCGGTGTCAGAGTCCATCGAATGGTTTAAAAAGAGCCCTGAACCGGATTTGATTTTCCTGGATATCCATCTTGAGGATAACGTGAGCTTTGCAATATTCAATGAGATTTCAATACAAAGCCCGATAGTTTTTACAACTGCTACAGATGAACTCTCTACCCGGATTTTTGCGCTGAGGAATATCGACTATCTGCTCAAACCCATCATACAGAAGGATCTGAACCGGATGCTTATAAAATATAAGGATTTTCCCGAAGAAGAAAAGTTGCAGATCAACGCTGAGACATTCAAGGATTTCATCAACCGAAACAAATAATCACCATGAAAGTTGTTATAATTGAAGATGAGCAATTGGCTGCCCGCCGACTCGAAAGTATGATTCTTTCCTATGATCCGACAATCGAAATCCTGGCTAAACTTGAATCCGTTGAAGATTCTGTAAACTGGTTTAAAAAGAACCTTCATCCCGACCTTATTTTTCTGGATATACACCTGGAAGACGACCTGAGTTTTGCAATCTTCGAAAAAGTGAAGGTTTCCTCACCTATCATCTTCACCACTGCTTTCGATGAATATGCCATTCGAGCCTTCAAGATGAAAAGCATCGACTACCTGCTTAAACCCATTATTCAGGAAGAATTGAACAATGCCATCCGAAAATATATGGATCTTGTAAATCCTCCTCAGAGAGATATTGACCTTTCATCTCTTTATAAGCTGATCAGCCTTCAGAGTGCATCATACAAAGAGCGCTTCTCCATTACGATAGGGCAAAAGATCAAGACCTTCAGCACCACGGAAATAGCGTATTTCTATTCAACAGAAGGGATTTCATTTATGGTTTTGAAAAACAAATCCGAATACCCGGTCGACGACAGCCTTGAAATCCTTGCCCAGGAACTTAATCCTAAAGAGTTTTTCCGCATAAACAGAAAATACCTGGTAAAGATTGAGGCCATTCAAAATGTACATATTTACCCAAAAAGCAGGCTAAAACTTGAACTATCACCCCTGCCACAAGAAGAGGTATTTGTAAGTATCGATAAGGTGACCCCCTTTAAAAACTGGTTGGATAATAAAATAATGTCGGATGTCGGATGTCTTTAATGTCGGATGTGGTCTTGCCGTGGGCTGGTCCTGGATTTGGGATTTCGGACCTTAGATTATCACCGGCGGATTCACCTTGTGCTAGGCCTGATGTCGGTCTAATCCCGTAGTCACTAATTGCTAATCCCTAGTCGCTAGTTACTAGTCACTAATCGCTATTTTCCAGTCGCTAGTCACTAGTAACCAGTCACTATTCACTCCCCTCATATCCTTTTTCTCCACTACTTTGGAAATCTAAAACCATTTTTTAACTTTGCAACCCTTTATCGAGGAATAACTATTTCACTCACAATAAATTCAGCACCAATGAAGGTTTATAAAACGAACGAAATTAAAAACATTGCCTTGATCGGAGGCGCGAAGTCGGGCAAGACTACCCTCGCGGAAGCTATGCTTTTTGAAGGAGGCCTCATCAACCGCCGTGGATCAGTTGAAGATAAAAATACTATTTCCGATTATCGCGAAATTGAATTGGAAAGGCAGAATTCTGTTACCTCCACAGTTCTCTATGCAGAGTATAAAGGAAAGAAAATCAACATATTAGATTGCCCGGGGTTTGATGACTTTATTGGTGAAGTTGTTGCAGCTCTCAAAGTTGCCGACACCGCTGTTATGTTGGTCAATGCTCAGAATGGAGTTGAAGTAGGAACAGAAATTAACTGGAGACATACTGTTAAAAATAATACTCCCGTCGTTTTTGTTGTAAACCAGCTTGAACATGAAAAAGCCAATTTTGATGAAACCATCCGCCAATTGAAATCACAATTCGGTGGTAATATCACTGTTGCTCAGTTCCCGGTTGGTGATGGACATGCTTTCCAGGGTATTGTTGACCTTCTCCAGATGAAAATGTACAAATTCTCAGATGGTAAAACGGAAGTGGTCGATATTCCTGCCAGTGAACAGGATAAAGCCGAAGAACTGCATAACGCCCTCATTGAAAAAGCTGCCGAAAGTGATGAATCACTTATGGAAGCTTTCTTCGAAAATGGCACCCTTACTATTGAACAGATTGAAACAGGTATTAAGACCGGGATCATTACCCGCGGACTCTTTCCTGTTTTCTGTGTCTCTGCAAAACAAAACAAAGGAGTTGGACGCCTCATGGAATTCATTACTACCACAGCTCCTTCTCCAAACGAAATGCCTGCCACCAAGACTACCGGTGGAAAAGAACTGAAGTGCAACATCGCTGATCCGGCTTCTTTATTTGTTTTTAAAACTTCTATCGAAGAACACCTTGGTGAAATCGCTTTCTTTAAGGTTTATGCCGGTGAAGTGCACGAAGCCATGGACATGATCAATGGACTTAATTCCGGTAAGGAGCGTCTACCTCAGCTATTTGCCATTGCCGGTAAAAAGCGTGAAAAGATTGAAAAAGTATCCGCTGGTGACATTGCCGCCACAATCAAACTGAAAAATACCCGCACCAATGATACTCTGAATTCTCCTAAGAATTCTGACGATGTTATTACTCCAATTGAATTCCCTGCACCAAAGATCAGCTTTGCTGTAAAAGCCAAGAACCAGGGTGATGAGGAAAAGCTGGGTGCACGCCTGAATGAAATGCACAAAGTTGACCAGACTCTTGAGGTGGAATATTCAAAAGAACTCAAGCAAATCCTCCTAAAAGGCCAGGGTGAACTTCACCTGAACATTGCTAAATGGCACCTCGAAGTTTTGGATAAAATTGCTATCGACTATATCGCTCCAAAAATTCCTTACCGCGAAACCATTACCAAATCTGCAACAGCCATGTACCGCCACAAGAAACAATCAGGTGGTGCCGGACAGTTCGGTGAAGTACATATGCTGATTGAACCATACACAGAAGGTATGTCATTCCAGAATTCCTATCCGGTTCGTGGAACAGATGAGCACTTACTGCCATGGGGCGGGAAACTGGTTTTCAATAACTGTATTGTTGGTGGATCTATTGACGCCCGCTTCTTACCTGCTATCCTCAAAGGTATCATGGAGAAGATTGAAGAAGGTCCGCTTACTGGTTCTTATGCACGCGATATCGTTGTGAATGTTTATGACGGTAAAATGCACCCGGTTGACTCCAATGAATTGGCTTTCAAACTGGCTGGCCGCCAGGCTTTCAAAGAAGCTTTTAAAAATGCCGGTCCAAAAATCCTTGAACCAATTTACGATGTGGAAGTTATCGTTCCTGCTGACCGCATGGGTGATATCATGACCGACTTACAGGGCCGCCGTGCAATCATCATGGGAATGGAAAGTGAAGGGAATTACCAAAAGATTAAAGCCAAGGTTCCCCTTGCTGAAATGAACCGCTATTCCACAGCCCTCAGTTCAATTACATCCGGTAGTGGTACCTACTCCCTCAAATTCGGAGAGTACTCACAGGTTCCACCCGATGTTCAGAACGCATTGCTCAAAGCTTACGAAGAACAGGAAAAAGACGAAGAATAGTCTTTCCTGGATATTTGAAAAAAGGCTGCCTTTGGGCAGCTTTTTTTTATGCCCTTTTTGAAATAGTATGGACAAACAACGTTTTTCAGGAATAATGCTCTGAAAAAAAGACTTATAACAAGATTCAGCTTAATCCAAAAATTCAAACCCAAACTTCTCTTCCCCACTTGTCACATTGAGACTGTCGAAATGGATGACCTGCCTCCAACCACTCAAACCTCTCCCCCACTTGTCACATTGAGCCTGTCGAAATGGATTACCCTTTCTGCTATAGAACCCTAAAACTTGCCATCAGGCTGTTTTTCATTTTTTAATTACGACTTTTTGACAACAATACTAATCTGTCAAAATCCTGATCTATTAAAGCCTCCTTTTTCGCCCTCGACCAACCTTTTACCTGCTTTTCAAATGCAATTGCTTCCTTAACATCCAAAAATGACTGAACAAACAACAAAGTAACAGGGCGTCGCTTAAAAGTATAACAAGATCTGCTTTTACCTGATTGGTGTTCGGCAAATCTCCTTTCTATATTGTTGGTTATTCCAGTATAATAACTTTCATCTGAACACCTAAGGATGTATACAAAATAACACTTCTGATCCATCAACAAATTGAATATTAAAAGATAAATTTTATTTTAAAGATTCAACGCAGGAAATAGAGTCTTAAGTTCAATATGTATATGCTTCGACAAGCTCAGCATGACACGCTTGAGAATTTTATCTAGCCTCAACAAATCCAAATTTGGACTATATCTGCATAATAGAAACAATTATAGGTACTCATTGCAATCCTTAAATTAATTCTTAATTATGCATTTCCTACTAAGTCCTCTCTATCCTGCCTGTCACATTGAGCCTGTCGAAATGGATAAACCATTCTGCTCATTATTTCAATAACTTACTTACTCCACCTTCACCCTTATCCCTTCTGAATGTGCCGAAAACTCAGGGGCATACATACACTGAACACTCGTGATCCCATTGGAGAAATCACCCTTCTGAGTGGCAAATAAGCGGTACTCAAATACATAGGTGCCCTTAGGGAGGTAACTGATAAAGAAATTTGAGGAGGCATCCCGCGTGGATTCATAATAACCTAATCCATCCTGCCAGCGATAACCACTCAACACATTCAGAGGCTCAAATGCCGAAGCGCGCATATCTTTCAGGTGGACATACTCCATATCCCTGTCCGTGCGGAGTTCTACCCTCACTACAATCTTATCTCCCACCTTTAATGCATGCTGCTCATCAACAGGTACAATTACCGGCCCTGTTGCAGTATTGACTTCCCTGAACAGCTTCTTGCTCAGGCTTAGCGGTGTTTGAGCAGGAGTAATCTTATCCAGTTGCTCAAAATATTGCCAGTACAGTGAGCCCCAGGCAACAGTAGGATTCGGATTGGTAATGGTTACCTTCCCCATTTCCGGTCTGATTTCTGAACGGCTCCAGCTGGTCTTGAAATACCCGGTGCCTGCTTCCGGTTGAGCATTGCCCTCCAGTTTACCAGGATCAACCTTTTCACTCCCTAATTGAATGGAAACAAGTTTATCACTGCTTAATAAATCACTGCCTCTTAATAGTAATGCATAAACAGCTTCTGATGTGGCTTTGGTAGTTTTCCAATCCTGGGTCTGCTTTTGCTTCAGCAGCCAGATTTTTAACTCCTCAACAGATTCCTGATCATTTAATACTTCATCATATGCTTCAATCAACAGTGCTTGCGTTTCAATGGGAGCCTGGTACCAAAACCATCCACGGGTTTCATTTCTCCAGTACATTCCCATTTCCTCATTGTGAAGTGCTGTCTCGGAAATAGAGCGCATAATCAATCCTGCGGTTTTTGTTTCCGAAAACCTGTGTAATGCCAGTGCCAGCATACCTTTCAGATAGTTATTCCTTGTTTTCCAGTAAGTCCCGGCCTGTGATTTGAAATAATTAAATGCCTCCATCTCCTGCTTTTCAAGAGGGATGTCAACCATAAAATAACTCCTGGCATAGAGGTATTGTACCACTTCATAACCCAGGTGGTCATTTTTAAGGTAATCCTTATCCTCCTTTACAATCTTGTCAAAATCTTCCTTTATCCTGGCATCGAGGTACCGGATTGCTGACTGCAGCATCGCCAACGACTTACTATCCTGCCTAAATTCGGTGACACCAAGGTGGTCGAGGTGCCCAAGTCCGGTTACAATGTGCTGGGTGATATACCTGTTATCGGGCATACCCTTGAACCAGGGCCAGCCTCCATTGGGTGCCTGCATTTCATTCAGCTTTTTCAAGGCAGATCCAAGTTCATTATTCATTCGGTTCAGGTCGAAAAGAATGGCTATCCTTTGTTTGCGTTCACTTTCATTTGAAGCCTCCTGCACCCATGGACTCTCTTCCAGCAATATGCTTTTTAATTCCTGATTTTTCTCAAGGTTCGATTTTAAGGCATCCGGTGAAATACTCTTCCAACTTTCGAATACAGCCTTGATCTTAGGATCGCTATTGGCAATATGCGATGCCAGGCTGTTGGCATAATACCTGCTAAACACCTGCTCTGCACATTCATAAGGATATTCCATCAGATAAGGCAGGGCTTGAACCGCATACCAGGCTGGGTTGCTGGTATATTCAAGTGTTAAACGGTAATTTCTGAGCGTTGAACTTTCTTTCCCTGAACGGATAAGCTTTTCAAAGTTGAACTTCCTGGTTTGATTGCCATTTACCGGCAATGGCAGGCTTTCTGTTACCAGCATGCGGTTGGTTAAAACCGGGATAACAGCTTCTTCTCCATCTGAAAATATTCCTGAACTTGCTGTTACTCTATACACTATTGCCTGGAGATCTTCCGGGATGCTTAATTTCCAGCTGATTACTGTATTCCCTCCTTTGTCAATTGAAAATTCCTTTGTAGCAGTATCTGTCAGAACTCCCTCGCCAACTGGTTTCATCGTAAAAGCATCAAAAAGCTGAAGCACTGAACTTCCCTGTATCCTTGTATCACTCAGATTGGAAATTTTACAACTGAACTCCATTTTATCGCCTTCACGGAAAAATCGTGGAGCATTAGGAAATACCATCAGTTCTTTCTGGGTAACCAACGATTTTTCAACCTGTCCAACCTTCAGATCTTTACTGACAGCCAATCCCATCATCTTCCATTTGGTGAGCGATTCAGGCATTTTAAAACGAATCTGCAAATCACCGTTTTCGTCGGTGGTAAGATGAGGGTAAAAGAATGCTGTTTCCTTGAAATCAGAACGCACTTTTGCGGGTTGTGTAACCTGGGGCTCAGTTACACCGGAAACAGGAGGAGGAACACCTTTGGCTTCCACGTTTATGAAGATAGATTCATTCTCCTCCCTGGCTGGCAGTTTTTCCTTACTCATTAAAGGTGATTCGTCAGCGACAGCCATATCTGCCATTTTGAGTCCTTCTGCCCTCCTGATCTGATAGCCTCCATAATCCTCAAAACCAAACCAGTTTAATCGGTCGTATGTCCTGCTTTTCAGACTTGCACCGGATCCCGGATACCAGTTTTGTATACTGCCCCGGTTGCCAAATGCTGAATTCACATCCCAGGAATAATGCATGTTAAAATAATTCAGGATATTGAAATTCCAGACATTCGGCACAAAGGCATCCAGTGATGCATCATACATTCCGGCCAGCATTTCAGCCCAGGCTTTCTCACCCTTATGATCCCTGATAGAAATCAGCCACTCTTCATCCTCTCCCGGTTTCAGCTTCGAACGGAATGAAGCAAATCTTATATCCAGTTTCCGGTTTGTCCAGGGGACTTCGATGGTCTTGGTCGATTGCCAGCTTCTGTTCATTTTAACAAAAGCCATATTTACGGTAATGTTACCACGATGTTCCTCCAAAACAGGGATTGTTTGTATCAGCTGCTGCTGGTTGATCTTAAGCACTTTGCGACTTAGTACTTTTTCATTCTGCATCACCTCATAAATGGCTGTCACATCCTTTGCCGACGACCCCATCAGTACCAATGCATTTGATCCTGGTTCGAGCCGGGTTTCTGGTATTACAAACCATGAAACTTCCCCGGCCGGGACCATTAACGATTTAGGATCATAAGCAAGGAAGTACCCTGTTTTTGTCACAATAGTTCCAAATGCATCTTTACTTTCAATAGCATAGAAATACCTTCCTGGTTTCCAACCTGGCATTCCTTTTAATTCAAGAAGGGAGTCGTTTTGGGAATCATAACTATAAGTATAAACCAGTTTTTCCTTTTCCCACGATTCATATTGATCTTCCTGGTCATATACATCATTGGGAAATTCCTTTTCGAATTCAGCTCGGCTCATGATAAATTGATCCGGACGGCTCCAACTCCTGCTCTTAAATACTCTTTGAGGGTCTTTCAGTTTCCAGATATTTATACTGCCTTTCGAATTCTCCTTCTCTCCATTCAGATTTGTTGATGTTAGGACAAAAGAAGTCTGTTTGCCCAGGTTCAGCTGTTCAGGCAGGCTGAGGTTAAGCAGCAAGGCCTGATAACCCACCGAAACAGTGGTTTCACTTTCATGGGTCTCACCGTTAAGATCGGTAACAGTAGCCAATACACGATAACTGAATACCGGAGAATATTTTGCTTCTAAAGAAGCATCAGCAATTGCTTTAAAATTGATGTCAAACTCACCCTTATCATCGGTAGTTGACACACCATTCGAAATTTCAATCTCAGGTGATTCAGGCATCCACTCTCTCCAACCCCACCACACATATGGGAACCGGGCGGTTCTAACCACCCTGTAACTCACTGCTGCATCGGTAATATTGCTCCCTGCATATGCCTGGGCTTTTCCGGTTACTTTCACCATTTCCCCCAGTTTATAGGACCCTTTTACAGGTGTAAAACTCACTTCAAATTTGGGCCTTTTATACTCCTCCACTTGCACTACCATTGCACCCGACTCATTCTGCAGTGTCATATTCCCGGTTAAGACAGATGACGGAATAGTAAATGATCCTGAGAATGATCCATATTCATTACTAACAAGGTCGAGGGAGGATACCTTCTGATAATTAACATCATAGAAAGTTAATGTTGTCTTGTAGTTTGGCTTCAGCTTGACATCCAGCTTGCTTCTTTCCGTTACAATGCCTTTAAAGTAAAGCGTTTGTCCGGGACGATAAATGGCCCGGTCAGTGAAAAAATGTGATAATACCTGCTTTCTTGAATCATCTTGTTGATAATAGTATCCTGAGAAATAGCTTTCCGTGATAAATTTATCCCCATCAAGGGTAAATTCTAAATAATACTGGTTATAATTGTCCTTCTTTATTGAGGGAATATTCAGGTAGCCTTCCTGATCAGAATAAAACACATTCCCGGGATTACTTTTGTATGATCGGGTTTTGTAATCATATTCTTTAAAAAAACTCTGCACTTTAACTTTAGGAACAGGTTTTCCTTCCTGACTGTCGAGAACAAATAGCTCATAGGATCCATTCTCATTCCTGCGATCGATATAACTAATCCGTGTCCTCCAGAACCGGTTCAACGACACCTGGTTATCATTGGTAAATTCAGCATTAGCGCTGGCCAAAAGCACATAGTATCCTGGTTTTAGAGCCGGAAGCCTGAGTTCAGACCTGTGAAGTTGATAATCACCATCATCCGGAAGCTTTTGTGTCCATTCCAGGTCAGCCTTTTTCTGAAGATATGCAGCAATCAGGCCGGCTGTGCCATTTTCATTGATCTCACTCTCTGTTGAAGGGTCTGCCTTTATTAACCGAAAGAAAATTTCCCTGGTGTTTTTATAACTGAGCAAGGCCAGCGCAGGTTTATCAGGTAAAGCAGCATATTCGCAGGTAATTTCATGCGAATTTCTGCGTATCTGTTCCTGCAAAACCTTACAATTATGGGCTCCTAATGACTCCGGGAAACGCAGTATCGCATCTTCAGTAAGCTTTAATGCATCCCTTAAATCCCAGCGATTTTTTTCCGACTTTAATGGATCATAACTACCTCCGCGGGTTACCATAAGTTGAGCCATATAAAAAATCACCTCAGCAGAGCAGGGATTGAGCCTGTTGGTGTTTTCCAGCACCTTGAGTGCCGACAGGTAAAGACTGTCTTTTTCAGGCAGTATACAATGCTGGTGCACAAACGACAATCGTTTAAGATCTGCTTCAACAAAAGCTTCCGGATTTGTATCTTCTTGATGGAACTTAAGAAGCGACTGTAAAATTTGTATTGCTTTCAGATCAAAGGATAGGGTATCAGCGGAAGTGATAGTCAGCTTGTTAAACAACACAGCTTCACTGAAGTAATTATCCTGGTCAACAAGGAACTTATCAGCAGGTTGCGTGAGTCCTGCTTCTGAATTCATATAAAAATCAACAGCTCTGTAGGCCAGAAAATCGAAAAGTGTCGGCCTCAGACTCCGGGACTCAGGATAGCTGACAAGTATAGGTTCATAATCACTTAATGAAATGGACTGTATCAGGGATTCATTTTCAAGAGAGAGGGTATAATGCCGGATACATTGCTGTACAATTCTTTTCAGATCCCAGGTAAGCATATCAGCCGGATCAAAATCACTGGTAGCAGTGCGTTCGTAGAATCGGTAGCGGTTATTCTGATAGTATCTCCAGTACAATTCAGCCAACATCGAATGCTGGATATTGCTGACAGCTGGCTGTGGTTCCTTCAGCTCTTCCTGTAATGAAAGGATTGCTTTTACCAGCATATCTTCTTCAAACTTCGACATCAAAGACAATCGATAAAGTGAGGCTTTCAGGAATTGGGAAGTATTTCCATCCAACCTGGTTTCTGCATAGATAGGTTCAACAGTTTTCAATGCTGTTTGAGCCTGGCCCAGATTGAAGAGGGAATCGACCTGTTTCCATTCAACCTCATATTTTTTCTGTGAGAAAGCCATCAAGCCTGACATAATGATTAAGATAAAAAGGAGGTATTTCATTTTAGGTGCTTTTTTTATTCTTGTATAAATATAACAACGAAGGTGATACTTAGATGCCATTCTTTGAAAATTCCATAAATTCTGTGCTGAGTGCCCCGAAGGGGAGCCTTTGGCTCTGGGTGCTGGGTGCTGAGTGCTGAGACATTGGCCATGGGTGCTTCGAAAGGAAGCTTGTGGCTCGAAGTTTCGGGCCCATAAAGGCAAATTCCTCTTTTCAGGAATAATCTAATCAGATTGCAGCATGTTCAGGTAATTCGCTATGTACTATTTACTAGCCTCTATGCTCTATTAACTAGTCACAATGCACTATTCACTAGTCACTAGCTATTCACTAGTCACTATTCACTATTCACTATTCACTATTCACTAGTCACTAGTCACTAGTCACTAGTCACTAATCACTATCCACTAGTATCATTTCTTTGGCTCAAAATTAAGGGGATTTGCAAGTCCGGAATAAGAGACAAGTTCCACCCGGGCACTCCCAACAGCCAATTCTGTTTCAATAAGGACTGGAATCCGATTCTTATCATCCGTCACCCAGATGGTAACCGGAAAAGGGTCATCGAATACATATCCGGTAGCCACCATAGGTTTGATTTTCAGGCAGGAAAAAATACCCAGCTTGATTTTAACGGTTTCTTTCCCCAAATAGCGAATCTTTGATTGATATACAGAATCGTCGAGCATAAAAGGAATTGGAAATTCTTTTCCCGGCTTGGCACCTTCCAGGTTTAAACAACGGGCATAATAGAAAGCAGAGATGATATCCTGAATATTCTCAGGAATAAAAGTTACTTTTTGCGGACTAACTGCAATTTTATCCTTGTGACGAAAAGTGATATTATCGTTCTTAATATACTTGTTCTCCCTTGATCGCTTGCTGAAATACCAGGGCAAAATTGACTCCTCATCAAAGAAACTCTCAAAACGTTCTTCTACCTGGTAAAACATCTCAATCAGACCGGTTGTCTTACCATAGCCCACAGCATGGAAGGTGTTTCTTCCATTAATTAATTTATTCTCCTTTGTAATTTCCAGGGTCGCGGAGCCTGCTGTAAGATTTCCGGTAAGCGCCGAATGAAAAGCTACTCTGAAATTCAGTTTTTCTCCTCTTTTGAAATAATCATTCTCAACAGACCGGAATTTTTGTGCAGATACAGCACCGGACATGATTAAACAAGAAAAGAGAATGGAAATGGCATAAAATCTCATTCGGGAAAGTTCATCTATTATCATATGATTAAACAGCAAAGTTCAGGGTTTGTCGGCATAACGCTCAAATTATGTTCCAAAGTGTTGAAACCTGCCAAATATCAGAAAGGATTTAAGTACCAAGAACCAAAATCCAAGTCCCAAATCCCATCCGCCAGCTGGCGGACCAAGATCCATCCGCCAGCCGGCGGACAAAGTCTCAAATCCAAAGATCCTCAAACAAAAATCCGCAATCCCACATCAAACATCAGACATCAAACATCAAACATCAGACATCAGACATCAAACATCAGACATTCAACATCCGAAATTATCAGTGCTGGGTGCTGGGTGCTGAGTGCTGGGTAATGGGTAATGAATCAAATATCCCAAAATCCAAGTCCCATGATCCATGCGCCGGTTGGCGGACCAATATCCGCAATTAACATCCCACATTAGACTTCCAACATCCGCCATTCCTAATCCACAATCCACAATCCCACATCAGACATCAAACATCAAACATCAGACATCAAACATCAGCCATTCACCACCTTCAAGGCTCCACCAGGGCAAAAACGGGCCTGACTCATTAAAATCGTAAACTGCCTCTCGGAAACAGGAATGCTGTAAATACCAGGTTTTTCGATAATGGGAGGGATTCCCTTAAGACATTTACCGCCATGAAGACAGTTTTCTCCATCCCAGCGTATGGTGTGGGAAGAATATGTAAAATATTTTGTGCGATTCACCAGGAAGGAAGGTAAAAAAGTCAATACAGTTCGTCTGTCTCAGGCAAGTGATTGATCTTATTGAGACAGCTTCTTTTCGGAGCACAAAATTACTTTGATTCTTCCTTAAATTCCTAATGAAATTACTATTAATTCTGCGAGATCGTAGTTTTTTATTTCTTCGCTTTTATCCTTGTACTTTAATCCGTCAGTGAGCATGGTCATACAGAATGGGCAGGCTGTAGCAACGATTTCAGCACCGGTAGCTATCACTTGTTCAGTTCGTTCAGCATACACCTCCTTTTTGCCGGGTTCTGCCTCTTTAAACATTTGTGCTCCACCAGCTCCGCAACAAAGGGCAAAGCTCCTGTTTTTCTCTATTTCAATCTTTTTAGCCGGCAGGGAATTCAAAATATCTCTCGGAGCCTGGTATTCGCCATTCCCTCTTCCAAGATAACAAGGGTCGTGGTAAGTGATGGTCTGGCCGGCAAAAATATTCGGATTGATCGGTATCTTGCCCGAATCCATTAGTTCTTTCAGAAATTGGGAATGATGATAGACCTCATAATTCCCGCCCAGATCGGGATACTCATTCTTGAAAATATTATAACAGTGCGGACAGGTAGTGAGTATTTTCTTTACTTCATACATTTTTAAAATTTCAATTACTTGTAGTGCCTGCATCTGGAAAAGCATCTCATTTCCTGCACGCCTGGCCGGATCACCATTACATGTTTCTTCAGTGCCGAGTACGGCATAACTGGTATTTGTATAATGTAATAGCTTGGTAAAGGCGCGGGCTACTTTCTTGTATCTGTCGTCGAATGCTCCTGCACAACCTACCCAATACAAGTATTCCGGACGTTCGCCAGATGCAAAAACATCGGCCATAATGGGAACATTGATAATAGCCATAGAAACTGGTATTAATTAAAACTGATTTGTAGTTTGGAAAACAAGCTCCTGTCAGAGTCGCTAAAATAGGAATAATTCAGTAAAGCCTGGACTGCCTTAACGAATTAGACAGACGATAAATTAACAGATTCTTGTAGATTTTGTATGTACGTGCAAGAGGTCAATTCTGGCTGGATTTCGGAAATCTTTTACGCTGGAAAAATTCTTTCATAAGTGCTGCACATTCTTCTTCCATTATCCCTTTTACAACAATAGTCCGGGGATGAAGCACCGGACTTTTTAAAAGAGTATAACCCCTTTTTTCGTCACCGGCTCCATATACTACTTTGCCAATCTGAGCCCAGAATGATGCCCCTGCACACATTGGGCAAGGTTCAACAGTTACATACAATGTGCAATCCTGCAGATATTTTCCTCCTAAGAAATTAGAAGCAGCAGTGAATGCTTGCATTTCGGCATGAGCTGTAACATCATTCAATCGCTCCGTAAGGTTATGTGCCCTGGCGATGATTCGGTTATCACATACAATCACGGCACCAATCGGAACTTCGTCTTCATCAAAAGCTTGTCTGGCCTCCATCAGGGCCGCTTTCATAAAGTGTTCGTCTGAAAAAACGCTGAACATAACCATACTATATCCGGCAAAGATAATTTTTTCAAGCAAAAAGTATTTCTTTTAAAATACCGTTTTCCCAATTCAGTATAGTGAGAGTTTATGGCTCTATTATTCCATTTTCCTGCATCTTCATTCATTTGTGAATGACTCATATAAATAATTTACATATTTGCATAAATAAATAAGTAAGAACCATTTTAAATAAATACAAAAATTAGTAATATTGCACTTTCATTTACAAGAGGACTAATGATCAGAAAGTTACTCAATAGACCAAAGCATTTTATAGTATTTCTTGGGATATTCCTGATGTTTGTCTTTTCAGTGCAAGCCACTGAAAATGATTCAGTTGTTAGTCATGACCAACCTTCTGCCGAAGCTGCTGGTGAACATCATGCTGATGCTGAAGAATTCAATGCAGGGAAGATGATTATCGAGCATATTATTGATGCTCATGAGTGGCATATCCTTACCTGGAAAGGCCATCATGTTTCCATCCCTTTACCGGTCATTTTGCTGGATAATGGCAGTCTTGTCACCTTTTGTTCAAGCCGGCTGCATCACGGGGAATCTTATAATGGATATATTCTGGCTGAAGAAGGACCCAATAAAGGTCGTATAGTAAAGGTAAATGCTGACGGTCATATAGATGAACAAGCTACTGTTCCTATTGATTTCTCAATTACCAAAACAGTTCTTTCCCTTTTCATAGGAGCAGCACTTCTTCTGATTATCTTCCTTTCAGCAGCCAGGCGCTATAAAGCCAATCCCAACAGGGCACCTAAAGGCATTCAATCATTGGTTGAACCATTGATACTGTTTGTCAGGGATGATATTGCCATTCCCGCTATCGGCAAAAAGAAGTATATGAAATATATGCCTTACTTGCTGACCATTTTCTTCTTTATTTTCCTGAATAACCTCATGGGGTTAATCCCTTTCTTTCCAGGCGGCGTAAATCTAACCGGTAACCTTGCTATTACAATGGTATTAGCCATATTTACCTTCATTATCACCACCTTTAGCGGAAACAGGAGTTACTGGGTACACATCATCAACACCCCCGGGGTTCCCTGGTGGCTAAAGATTCCTGTTCCCCTTATGCCTGTTGTTGAAATCATCGGACTGATCACAAAGCCTTTTGTGTTGATGGTCCGTCTCTTTGCCAACATTACAGCAGGCCATATTATTCTTCTGGGCTTTATGAGCCTTATCTTTATCTTCGGGAGTATGTCGCCCTGGATTGGCGTTGCTGTTTCCCCGGTATCCATACTCTTTGGAGTATTTATGACCCTTTTGGAATTGCTGGTCGCCTTTATCCAGGCTTACGTATTTGCTTTACTATCAGCCATATATTTTGGAATGGCAGTGGAAGAGCATCATCATGAGCATGCATCCGGTCACGAACCTCAACATTAAAAAGTAATTTTTCTTCATTAACAACCATAAATTCAATCCTATGTCACTATTAGCCGTATTACTCCAGGCAGCAGCCAACCTGGCCCCAGTAGCAATCATGGGTGCCGGTATCGGAGCAGGAATCGCAGCTATAGGCGCAGGTATCGGAATTGGCCAGATTGGTAAGGGTGCGCTCGAATCAATCGCTCGTCAACCCGAAAGCGTCGGCGATATCCGTTCGAATATGATCGTTGCAGCAGCTCTAATCGAAGGGGTAGCCTTCTTCGCAATTGTAGTTTGTCTGCTTATCGTATTTCTTGCCTAACAAGCTTATTCAGTTCATAACATCCCCGCGACTGGCAGGGATGTTATGAATTGTTTATTTGACATTCTCATCAGAAAATAACGATGGGAGTATGGAAGGTTTTAGGGAACAAAAAAGTTAAAGAATTATGGAACTGGTAAAAGTAGATATTGGCTTATTATTCTGGATGACACTGACCTTTGGAACAGTGCTTTTTATCCTGGGTAAATTCGCATGGAAACCAATCATGAAAATGCTTCACGAAAGGGAAGAATCCATCGAGAAGGCTTTACATGCAGCTGAAGAAGCAAAAAAAGAAATGCTCAAACTTAAAGCTGGTAACGAACAATTATTACTTGAAGCAAAGGAAGAGCGGGATGCTTTGATGAGAGATGCAAGAAAAGTGAAGGAAGCTATTATCGATGAAGCCCGGTTAAAAGCAAATGAAGAAGCTAATAGAATCATTGAGAATGCCCGGGAAAGTATTCAGTTTGAAAAAATGGCCGCCATCAATGAGCTAAAAAATCAAATAGCCTCGATTTCTATTGAGATTGCCGAGAAACTGATCGGTCAGGAACTGGCAGATAAGGAAAAACAAAACCAATTGACTGAAAAACTTCTTAAAGAAGTTAAGATCAACTAAATTCTAAAAAGTCTGCATCCCAACTTGCCAAATACGATAGCATTCCAAAATGAATCAGTCCCAGATAACCCTACGTTACGCCAAAGCATTGTTTGATCTTGCCCAGGAACGAAAAATTCTTGAGAAGGTAAAGGCTGATATGGCCCTGATTGACCAGGTATGCCACGAGAATAAAGAACTCAGGGGCATGTTACATAACCCTGTTATTAGTGTCGATAAGAAACAAAAAGTATTACACCAGCTTTTTGAAAAACATATTGATAAACTCACTCTCCAATTTATAGATATCATATCAAGGAAAAGAAGAGAGAGCTATATTGATGGTATAGCATCTGCTTTTGTTAGTCTTTATAAGGAATTCAAAGGGATTAAAACCGCTTATGTTAAATCGGCTGTTTCCCTTACTGTCAGCGATAAAAAAGAAATGGTCGGAATGCTTAATAAAATGACAGGAAAGGAAATTGAACTCATAGAAGAAATCAAATCTGATTTGATTGGAGGGTTCGTACTCACGATGGATCAATACCAGATTGATCAAAGTTTGATGACTAAAATCAAACAACTTAAAAAAGATTTTGAAAAGAACCTCTATGTCAAAGGGTTCTAACTTTCAAATGAATATTCAAGCCTTTCATTCGATAATTTTCACCCAAAACATAACAATTACAGCATATGTCAGAGATTAAACCCGCAGAAGTTACCGCGATTCTAAGACAGGAATTAGCCGGATTTAAAACGGAAGCTGAGATCCAGGAAGTAGGTTCCGTTCTCCAGGTAGGTGATGGAATTGCCCGTGTTTATGGACTCACCAACGCTCAAAGTGGTGAATTGGTTGAGTTCACCAAAACCGGGGTAAAAGGAATTGTTCTTAACCTTGAAGAAGATAATGTAGGGATCGTACTCCTGGGAGAATCCAACAATATCAAGGAAGGAGATACCGTTCAAAGAACCCGTCGCATTGCTTCTGTTAAAGTGGGTGAAGGCCTGTTAGGTCGTGTTATCAATACCATCGGCGAACCTATCGATGGGAAGGGTGAAATTAAGGGCGATCTATACGAAATGCCCCTTGAACGTAAAGCCCCGGGTGTAATTTTCCGCCAACCTGTTACTGAGCCGTTACAGACTGGTATAAAAGCTATCGATGCCATGATTCCGATCGGAAGGGGTCAAAGAGAGCTGATCATCGGCGACCGCCAGACAGGTAAATCTGCCATTGCAATCGATACTATCATCAATCAGAAGGATAACTTCGAAAAAGGTAAGCCTGTTTATTGCATATATGTAGCTATTGGTCAAAAGGGATCAACGGTAGCCAATGTTGTAAAAACGCTTGAAGATAATGGGGCGATGGCTTATACCACTGTTATATGTGCTACCGCATCCGACCCTGCCGCTATGCAGTTTTATGCTCCTTTCACCGGTGCTGCTGTAGGAGAATTCTTCCGCGACTCAGGCCGTCCTGCTTTGGTTATTTATGATGACCTTTCGAAACAGGCTGTAGCATATCGCGAAGTTTCCCTGCTACTGCGTCGCCCCCCCGGACGTGAAGCCTATCCCGGTGATGTATTTTACCTGCATTCACGCTTACTTGAAAGAGCCGCAAAGGTGATCAAGAGTGATGAAATTGCAGCTAAAATGAATGACCTTCCTGATACTATTCGTCCATTGGTTAAAGGAGGTGGCTCACTCACAGCTCTGCCAATCATTGAAACCCAGGCTGGTGACGTTTCAGCCTACATCCCAACTAATGTGATCTCAATTACTGATGGACAGATCTTCCTCGAAACCGGTCTGTTTAATTCAGGAATCCGTCCAGCTATCAATGTTGGGATTTCGGTATCCAGAGTTGGGGGGAATGCCCAGATCAAGGCCATGAAAAAGGTGGCCGGTACTTTAAAACTTGCTCAGGCCGAATACCGCGAATTAGAAGCTTTTTCCAAATTCGGTTCCGACCTCGATTCAGCTACCAAGAATATTCTTGACAAAGGTGCCCGTAATGTGGAAATTCTGAAACAAGACCAATACTCCCCTGTACCTGTTGAAAAACAAGTTGCCATCATCGCATGTGGTACCCGTGGATTACTCCAGAGGGTGCCTGTTAAAAGTATCAGGGATTTTGAAGCCGAATTCCTTCATCACCTGGAAGTAAGCCATGCTGATATTCTCGATGATCTCCGCCAGGGTAAACTCGACGATCAGATCCTCGCACGCATCGACAACATTGCTAAAGAAGTATCTGCTAAATACATCAAATAGTCGCTTCGTTTCTGAAATCAGTATACGATCAATTGTAGAATATGCCAAGTTTAAAAGAAGTCCGCATCAGGATTGCTTCGGTAAAATCGACCCAGCAAATCACCAGTGCCATGAAAATGGTAGCTGCATCAAAACTGCGCCGTGCACAGAATGCTATCCTGAAAATGCGTCCCTATGCCGCAAAACTTAAGGAGATCCTTCAAAACCTCTCTGCAAGCATTGAAACCGGCAATGATAATCCTTTTGCACGACAAAGTAATCCCGAGAAAGTGCTGATGATTGTCTTAACTTCCAATCGCGGACTTTGCGGAGCCTTCAATTCAAACATTATCAAGACGACCCTCCAATGCATGAATGACAAATATTCTTCTGCTAACCAAAGCGGAAATATCCATTTTATGACCATTGGACGAAAAGGGACAGAATTCTTTTCGAAAAGAGGCTTTCATGTTATCTCTTCCCATGACTCTATTTATGACCAATTGACATGGGACAATGCATCTGCCATTGCAACAGGATTGATGAAATCATTCGCTGCACATGAATATGACAGAATAGAAATTGTATACAACCAGTTCAAAAATGCAGCAGTTCAAAAAATAACCGTTGAACAGTTTCTTCCGATTGAACCACCTAAAAAGGATCCTGCAGAGGTTGCATTAAATCAACAAAAAAGCCAGGTAGATTATATTTTTGAACCTTCCCAGGAGCAGATTGTTACTGAATTGATCCCTAAATCACTAAAAATTCAGTTCTATAAAGCATTGCTGGACTCATTTGCCTCAGAACACGGTGCCCGAATGACCGCCATGCACCAGGCCACTGATAATGCCCGTGAACTGTTGAAGGATTTAAACCTGGCCTATAACAAAGCCCGCCAGGCATCCATTACTAAGGAAATCCTCGAGATTGTTAGTGGCGCTGAAGCTCTGAAAGGATAGTTAAACACCTGCAAGGGTATTGACAGCTGAAACTAAGTTCTTTTGGTCACACTTTCTGCTTGTATCGACCAGATGTCTGTTCAACACTGCTAGTTCTTACATTAAAATGTCACTTCATCCGACATTATGCACCCGCCTGACCGAAATAACCCTTGCTAAATATAGATAAAGATCTCAGTCTGACAAGTCTGAATTCCAAGCCAAACACTTCCCTTCTGAGAAATCAAACACCCGACATCAAACATCAGACATCCAACATCCAACATCAGACATCCAACATCCAACATCAGACATCCAACATCAGACCTCAGACATCAGACATCCAACATTAAACATCAGTTCCCATGATCAAAAATAAAGTTGAAAAAGTCCTCGTAGGACAGATCAAGAATGAAGAGCACTCATCGAGACTCTACATGGCAATGGCATCCTGGTGCCAGGTGAAAGGTTTTCCGGGAGCATCACAATACCTCTTCAACCAATCGAATGAAGAACGGACACACATGCTGAAGTTTGTAAATTATGTGAACGAAAGAGGAGGACATTCTCTTTTCTCAGCTTTGGATAACCCAACAGCTGATTATAAGTCATTGGTCGACATTTTCGAAAAAGTGCTGAAACATGAAGAATTCATCACTGAACAAATCAATAAACTTTATGAAGTAGCACTTAACGAGAAAGACTATACAACCGGAAGTTTCCTTCAATGGTTCATTACCGAACAAATTGAAGAAGAGGCTACGGTTCATGGAATCCTCGATAAAATGAAACTTGCAGGAAATGAAGCGGGTGGTTTATTCCTTATTGACAAGGATCTTTCAGCCCTTGCTGCAACAAAAGCTGCTGCTGCTAAAGCCGGACAAGCTACCTAATCATTTGATCCGTTTGAAATTTTATTATTGAAGGCTGTCAGAACTGGCAGCCTTATTTTTTTACTATTGTTTGTTCCAATTCCCGATACCAATTTTCCCCATACTTTCTAATAAGGGCATCCTTCAGAAATATATATAAAGGGACATTATTCATCTTCCCATTTTTAAGGCTTCATGGCAAATATGCCATTCATGGTAATTGAGTGCATCAAAATCCTTATACCCACTCACCCTTATAGGATACAAGTGACAGGAAATGGGCTTGGCAAAGGAAATCTTCCCTTCCTGGAAAGCTTTCTCAATAGCACATCGGGCCGTTCCATTCTCAAAATAGACAAAAGCACATTCCTGGTCATTCACCAAAGGTGTAACAAAATGACCAAACATATCATAATCGAATACCCCGTTTTTATCAATAGCTTCAATTCCTTCTGTCACCATAAAAGGCTTAATTTCATCTATCGAATCTTCTATCCAGGCGATTTCTTCTTCCTCTAACGGAGCCCCGGCATCACCTTCCACGCAACAGGCACCATGGCATTTTTCGAGGTCACAGACAAACCTAATATCACGAAGGTCATCCGAAATCAGGGTGTTTTCAATTGAAATCATGCTGTAAAGATAGGTAATTGACCTTTTGTGGAACACATTACCAGATAATCCTTCCTTTAGAAAATCTTATGCCAAATGCATCTCTTATAATCAGATATTCAACGACTTCAGCAATAGAAATATATTCATTTGAAAAGTAATATTAATCTTTCAACTAACTTTATTGTAACAAAATCGGATCACTATCGACAAAATAATATAAATCACATTCGAATGGATGAGCGAGAGCGCCTGTTCAGGCAAATGATAAATGAAAACAAAGAAAAAATTTACCGGATATGCATCTATCATGCTTCCTGTCGGGAGGATTGCGAGGATATGTTCCAGCAAGTGCTGATCAACATATGGTCTTCCCTACCGAATTTCCGGGGAGATTCAAAAGTAAGTACATGGATTTACCGTATTGCACTTAACACTACTATCGACTTTAACAGGGCGGAATCGAGAAGGATGAAAAACCACCAACAGTTAATGCAGGAGTTCCGGTTGGTTTCCGGCCAGGATGACCGATGGGAAAAACTAAGAAAAGAAAAGATGCTGGATGAAATTCATTCTCAGATCATCCAGTTGTCAGTTATCGACAAACTCATTATGTCCTTATTCATGGAAGAACTCAGTTCCAGGGAAATCGCGGGAGTGGTGGGCATCAGTGAGGGAAATGTCAGGATCAAGATCCACCGTATCAGGGAAAGTCTCAAATCAATACTCGGAGGGCAAAATCATGAATGAAATCAATCAAAACTCCGGTTCCACCGGCAGTAACCTGGAGGGATTGCTGGAAAAGCTTCGCAACATGGAATCAGAAAGCCTCCGGGAATTGCGACGGTGGAAAATCATCATCAGTATCCTTGGAATAATCATCATTCTGTCAGTTATCCTGGATCCAAACCTTGTGATGATCATTGAAGGAATCTGCCTCTCCGGCCTGTTTATTCTCTACACCTACACCATCAGACGGATTCGTTTGAAGCCCTTCGATCTTTCGGTAAAGGAACTCTTACAGTATAAACTAAAAGAATCAAGGTTCATCCAGCCTTTGACCATCCTTGCTGCTTTGTTCGCTGCACCACTCATTTATATTGGAATCAGCATTCTCATCACACGATACCTTAATCTCAACATCCAGGGATGTACTATGTTCTGCCTGACCAATATAATATTTGCCGTATTCTTTGTCCTTGTATTATTGCTGGCTTACTTTGTTTGGTACAGGAAAAACAAGCCGGTAATCCTTTCAATTAAACAATGTCTCGAGGAACTTTCCGGAGTGTGATCAGCCGTTTTTGCTGATTTTTTTTAGAATTTCCTCCTTCAGAAGGTGAATATGATCCTTTGACACTTCAATAATACCATCCTCCCTGAATTTTGTCATCACCCTGGTCAGGTTTTCTCTTGAAACTCCAACCAGATCAGCTATCTCCTGCCTGGTTAATTGTAAGGGAAACCGTTCATTCTCATAAATCTTTTCTGCGAGGTAAAGCAAAATGTCAGCAAACCTTCCATCCGTCTTTTTATGACTATTGGATATAAAACGATAGTAATTATAAAGGTTTTCTTTACCCACTTCCGAAAGTATCTGGAAAGCAAAATTCCCGTTTTCCTTTACCAATTGCTTAAAGGTATTGATGTCGATGTAGCAGATTTTCAGGTCTTCCAGGGCTGCGTAAGAATAGTGGTTGATCTTATCCCCAAAAAGCGAATGAATGCCTAAATAGGTGTGCGGCTTCAAAATCTGGATGATACGTGACTTTTTACTGGAACTAACAACAAACTCCTTAACATATCCTGTTTTCAAGTATATAATATTGGAAATCAACACATCTGATCGAATAATTATCTCCCCTTTCTTGATTTCTGATTCTATACTATGATTACTGAGTAGCTCAAATTGTGCCTTGTTCAATAAGGATACCGCACACGACATATCAATACAGTCACAACAGCTGCTCTTATTGAGTTCATCAAAGGTTTTTAGCATATACTTCAGAGATTTCGGCACAAATCTATGTATAAGATGTGATAAATATCACATTCATGTGGTATCAAATATCACATAGCTGGAATATTTCCTGTATTGCAGGGTGATACATTTGCACGGTATCCAACAATGAACGGACAGTTGCTGCTTTCCGAATTACAAAAGATGTTTCACTACTAAAAATTTTTTGATTTGGATTACTCAACATGCCCTTCAAAAAAAAATTGCCAGGTTTTTACTATCCAGGGATTTGTTCCTTTGGAAAAAAAAGTCTTCTATGCCGGAAATTTTTGTGATGCAGGAGAGCCATCATGGAAACAATGCAAAAGGTTCAATACTAAATTGGAGTTGAACCTATGTCCGGATTTTGTCCTTCCTGACTCAGAGTTTACAATAGATGAAATACTGGACCGGCTTGAGAATGAATAACTAATCAAATACGATATGCCTACATTAGAATTACAAGGTAGAAGCTTTGAAGTAGATGGAGATGGATTTCTCTCTACCCCTGAATTATGGAATGAAGAAGTGGCTCGTTTATTCGCTGAATATGATGGGCTTGCCGATCTGACCGATAAGCACTGGGTTGTCATCAAGTTCATCAGGAGAAATTTTGAGGAAAAGGGAAACGCCCCAATGATTCGCAGCATCTGCCAGGAAACAGGGGTTAAACTCCGGGAAATCTATGAGCTATTCCCTCTCGGTCCTGCCAGAGGCGCCTGCCGGGTTGCCGGTTTACCCAAACCTGACGGTTGTGTATAATATGAGCTGGTATATCTTTCTTACCCTGCTTTCACTAACCCTCTGTTTAGGCTCCTGCCTCTTTCACATCGGCAAATTGGTTTCTATGGGCAAACCAGCTGATCATTCTGATCCGATTGGAAATGAAAAGGAGGGTATCCTTTATTCATTTACCGGAGGAATGAGCCCATCAAAAAAGGAATCGGCATTTTTGCATCTTCCTACCTATATAGCAGGATTACTATACCACATTGGAACATTTCTTTCCTTTGGATTACTCCTACTGATTCTTGCCGGTATTTCATTACCCGCAATTGTCAAACTGATTTTGGGTGGCTTTTTAATCCTGACTGCCAGCTGTGGTCTGGGGATTTTTGTTAAGCGATTCATTAAACCTCATCTGCGACAGCTTTCAAATCCGGATGATTACATTTCAAACCTTCTGGTTACTGCTTTCCAGGTAGTCACGGCTATACAGCTTCATATTCCCATTATCGCTTACTTCATGATCAGCAGTGCGTTGTTACTGTACTTGCCACTGGGGAAACTCAAACACATGGTGTACTTTTTCGCCGCCCGCTATCAACTGGGCTTCTTTTATGGACGGCGTGGTGTATGGCCACCTAAAAACTGAACTACATTATGGCCATCTTATCAGAGAAAAATATAACAAAGGGTCTTTCCATCCTTCAGAACTACACAGACAACAAACTACTTACTCATCTGAATAGCTGTGTACATTGCGGACTGTGCGCCGAGAGTTGTATGTACTATCTCACTTACAAGGAGGCTCGATTCGTCCCTGCCCAAAAAGTGGATTTTATCATGTCTGTTTACAAAAGGTACTTCACCTTCCTGGGAAAACATGTTCCTTTTCTCTCAAAAGCCAGAGATTTGAATGATGAGTCATCCTCTGAAATGGTGGATTTGTTCTTCGGTGCCTGTACACTATGCGGAAGATGCACAATGCATTGTTCCATTGGAGTGGATATAGCCTTTCTGGTAAGAACCGGAAGAGTGATGCTGGCTGAAATGGGCATGATCCCGGCATCAATACAAAGTACTGTTGACGCTTCAATCCAGACAGGCAATAATATGGGTATTACAAAGGAGGAATTTGTGGATACCATTCAATGGCTTGAAGATGACCTTAAAGATGAGCTTGAAGACCCGGAAGCTCGAATTCCTCTGAATGAAAAAGGCAAGAAAATCCTCTATACCTTAAATCCCAGGGAGCCAAAATTCTTTCCGCTGTCCATCTCAGCAATGGCGAAAATATTCCATTTTGCCAAGGAAAGCTGGACACTCTCAACTGAGATGTATGATGTAACCAATTATGGATTTTTTACCGGAAATATTGGTGAAGCAACCACTATTACCAAGCGCTTGCATGAAGAGGTTAAAAACCTTGAAGCTAAAGAACTCATACTGGCAGAATGCGGACATGGTTCAAGGGCTTTCCGGTGGGAAGGGCCTAATTATCTGAACCAATCCTTCGAATATACTGCCAGAACTTCTGTGGAACTGATTGCAGATTACCTGAAAGAAGGAAGAATCAGAGTTGACAAGAACCGGCTGAAACAAAGAGTCACACTTCATGATCCCTGTAACCTGGTTCGCAATGGTGGTATCATTAACGAACAACGATACATACTTCATCAGATTGCCAATGATTTTGTAGAAATGACACCTTATGGGGTGGATAATTTCTGTTGCGGCGGCGGTGGTGGCCAATTGGCTATGAGTGAGTACAACGAAAGACGAATGGGTATAGGGGGCCGGAAAGCAGATCAGATAAAAGATACTAAAGCCAATATTGTGGTCACTCCATGCCACAACTGTGTAGACCAGCTCATCCAGATCAACGCTCATTATAAACTGAATGTACAAATCAAGACCCTGGCTGAGGTTGTTGCTGATGCTTTGATTTAAGCGCGGGTAAACATCAGATTGTAACCAAAACAAGACTATTCTTCAAATAAACCCATTACAAATTCCAGCAAAGCACTTATGGAAAACCTCATTTATCTCGACAATTCAGCTACCTCCTTTCCAAAGCCAGACCCAGTTTATGATTTCATGTTCAATTTCTATCGGACAAAAGGTGTGAGCCCGGGAAGAACCGGTTTTGATGCAGCCATTGAAACCGAAGAAATGGTCACAGATACCCGTAAAATGCTAACCAGTCTTTTTAACGGGGATGGAGATTTCAACAGGCTGACATTCAGTTACAATGCCAGCGATTCACTGAATATGATTATGCAGGGACTTGCAGTGGAGGGTGATCATGTGATTACTACAATGCTTGAGCATAATTCAGTGTTAAGGCCGCTTTATCATTTAACCCAGGCCGGAATCATCGATACAACCTATGTAGCCTTCGATCCGGTAAGCGGGTATGTGGATCCACAGGAGATAAAAAAAGCCCTTCGAAAGAATACCAAATTCGTGATAGTTAACCATTGTTCAAATGTAATAGGCACGGTTCAGCCTGTGGAAGAAATTGGCAGGATCTGTAAGGAAGCCGGGGTATATTTCATTGTTGATGGGAGTCAAAGTGCAGGAGCTGTCAATGTGGATATGCAGAAAATGGGAATTGATGCTTTCATTTTTACCGGCCATAAGTGCCTCATGGGCCCTACCGGAATAGGAGGCTCCTATGTGATGAAAGATGTACCTGTTCGGTATACCCGATTTGGAGGAACCGGTGTGCGTTCGGCTCAGCTTACCCATCTTGAAGAGTTTCCATACCGCTTGGAATGCGGCACCCTTAATTTACTGGGAGTTGCTGGTCTCAATGCAGGGGTAAAATGGATAACTGAACAAGGCATTGATGCTATCCATGAAAGGGAAATGGATCTGTGGGATAAACTTCGTAAAAGTGTTCAAAGCCTGGATAATGTTACAACTTATTGTGCCCTCGACAGGGCAAATAAGAACCCTGTCCTGAGTCTGAATATTAAAGGCTTTGAATCGGGGGATGTGGGCACCATGCTGGATGTGGATTATAATATCGCCTGCCGGACTGGTTTACAATGTGCGCCAAAGGTTCATGAGATGCTGGGTACTGATAAGATACATGGCACTGCACGCCTAAGCATTGGACCTTTCAATACAGAAGATCATATCGACAAAGCCATACTTGCCATCACTGAAATTGCAGGCCTGAGATAGATTAAACTGAAAATGTCAATTGTAATCAGGTATTGACAATTTATACTCCGGCACGCTGAACTCCGATACCCAGCACATGGCACGTCGGTACATCGGTACGCACTCCGGCACTCCGGCACTTTGGCACTCCGGCACATGGGCACATGGAGCCAAGGGCTCCCCTTCGGGGCACTCAGCACCCAGCACTCAGCACTTACATTGGCTATTTCAAAGGATTTCCTTACCTTTGCCCTATGGCACAGAACGAAGAAGTTTTCAAAAAAATAATTTCCCATGCCAAGGAGTATGGGTTTGTATTCCAGTCGAGTGAAATTTACGACGGATTAAGCGCTGTTTACGATTATGGTCAGAATGGTGCAGAACTTAAGAATAACATCAAACAATACTGGTGGAAAGCCATGGTGCAGCACCATGAAAACATTGTAGGCATCGACTCTGCAATTTTCATGCACCCTACCATCTGGAAAGCATCCGGTCATGTGGACGCTTTTAATGATCCCTTGATTGACAACAAGGATTCAAAGAAGAGGTATCGGGCTGATGTGCTTGTTGAAGATCACCTCGCTAAATGGCAGGATAAAATTGATAAAGAAGTTGAAAAAGCCGAAAAACGTTTTGGCGAAACTTTTAATAAAGAACAATTCCTTTCCACAAATCCCAGGGTTCTCGAATACCAGGCTAAAATTGAAGCTGCCAGCAAGCGCTTTTATGGTGCAATGGAGCAAAACGATCTGGCTGATGTTAAGAAACTTATTGAGGAACTGGAGATTGTTTGCCCGGTAAGCGGTTCCAGGAACTGGACAGAAGTCAGGCAGTTTAACCTGATGTTCAGCACACAAATGGGATCGGTAAGCGAAGAAGCAAACACTTTGTACCTCCGCCCTGAAACCGCCCAGGGAATTTTTGTGAATTACCTCAATGTCCAGAAAACCGGGCGCATGAAGATTCCTTTTGGAATTGCACAGATCGGAAAAGCTTTCAGGAATGAGATTGTTGCCCGCCAGTTCATTTTCCGTATGCGTGAATTTGAGCAGATGGAAATGCAATTCTTTGTCAGGCCTGGTACTGAGCTTGAATGGTTTGAAAAATGGAAAGAAACCCGTTTGAAATGGCATCTTTCACTTGGGATTCCTGCAACAAAATATCGTTTCCATAAACATGAGAAGTTGGCTCATTATGCCAATGCTGCTGTTGATATTGAATTTGATTTCCCGATTGGGTTCAAGGAACTCGAAGGTATCCATTCCCGTACTGATTTTGACCTTTCTTCTCATCAGAAATACTCAGGAAAAAAGATCACTTATTTCGATCCTGAACTTAATGAAACATATGTTCCTTATGTGATTGAAACATCAATCGGTCTTGACCGCACCTTCCTTGCTATGCTCAGTCATGCCTATACTGAAGAAAAGCTGGAAGATGGTTCCGAAAGGGTGGTTTTAAAACTACCTGCAGTGCTGGCACCAATAAAATGTGGCATTCTTCCTTTAACATCCAAAGATGGCCTTCCTGAAAAAGCAAGGGAAATCATGGATACACTGAAGTTTGATTATATGTGTCAGTATGAGGAGAAGGATTCCATCGGTAAGCGCTATCGCAGGCATGATGCTATCGGAACTCCTTATTGCATTACTATTGACCATCAAACACTTGAGGACAATACAGTAACTATTCGCGACAGGGATAGTATGCAGCAGGAGCGAATCGGAATCGATAAAATAGATAGCATCATCCGGGCAAAACTCAGGTCCTGAACTCTTTAAATTTTTCCAGCATACTAGGTATTTCTATACCCGGATCAGAAATACCTTTGCAACCATCGCATCAGGAAAACTTCCTGGAGTATGTATTTCCCATCTTCCTGAAATATCAGGTTCTTATTCAGCAGGGCTTCCAGTGAACGTTGCACGCTACTGGCAGCTCCCAGATTATGCTCAGCCAGAAAAGCTGAAGATGAGGGTTGATCTGCATATACCTCTTTTGATAAGGCTATCAGCACATTGAACTGGTGCTTGGTTAGCAAATCTCTATATACCAGGTATAATGGTGTTCTTTCTTCCATTATCTGAAGGAGAATTGCATTTACTTCCGGTACATCAATCTTTTTTGCCTGTGTTGCATACAGGCGGTTACAAACTTCCTGAACATAATAAGTAATCCCTGTAGTCCAATCATAAAGATAATTCAGTGCAGTATGGGAGATAATCCTGTTAACAGATTTAAAATGACCTGAGATAAAACTGAAGTAGATCTCCTTATTAAGGCGTTCAAGAAACAGAAAGCCTGAACTTTGGTAAAAAGGTCGGGCATAATCATTAAAAAGATTAGTCAACATATGCCTGTTGCTTCCTGAATAAATCATGGAAATATTCTTGCTCCCTTGAATATGTGAACGCAATATTGCTTCCACATTAGATTCGGGATACTGAGTAATTTGCTGAAACTCATCAATTGCAATCACCACTTGTCTTTCTTGTTCTGAAAGGTAATTAAACAGGGAAACTAAACTGTGACGTGTTTCTGTTTCTGTTTGTAAATCCAGCTCTATACCCGGTTTCCCGGAGAACTCATCAAGGGTAAGTTTTGGACGGAATTGCCCCAGTACTTTCACTAATTTCTGTACGACCTTTTCAGGTTTTGACTCAAAGTACCCGATCAATGAATTACAAAGCTGATTGGTAAAATCCTTTAAATTTTGGGTAGGGTAAATATCAAAATAATGAACTGATACATCATTTTTTGTATTTAATGTATGAAATAGGTGTTTGATAAGGGCAGTTTTTCCAATTTTTCGTTGAGATATTAACGTGGTATGTCGTTGATTTTTGATGGCTAAAAGGAGCTGATCCATTTCGCTGATTCGATCACAAAAGTATTCTGGACCTATATAATCTCTTGTAGGAAAAGGATTTAGTTTCATTCTTGTCTCTTTAATGGATCCCACAAAGGTAATAATAAATTATTTAATTTACGCAAAATGCGTTACGCAAATTGCGTAACGCATTTTGCGTAATCAACTAGAATAGTTTAACCCATGAAAAGGACATTCTTTTCTTCAGTTAACCATTACCAGCACCGGAATCATTTTGAGGATTAATATTAGAAGCTACTGCTATATGTATAATCTTCCTTAAATTTGTCTAACACAATTAAAGGAATGAGTACACTTTTCATTTCCACCCTCTTCCATAATAACGGCAAAGGTCTCTACTGCTGTTGGATGAATTGATTTCCCTCCCCGGAACTGGATTGTTTTCCCCGGATATCATAATCAATGGGCTCTGATTATTTATCAGATGCTCTTTCAAACAATTGAATCCTGAATATTCAATCATTGAATCATGTTCGAAAAACTTAAAAGGCATAATGAGGATCCTGAGCGACCGGCAGGTGTTGAAGGAAATTTCTACCCTGAAAAAGGAAATTTGCCGGGAATGAATACGCGGATTCAAAAGCTCAGGGAGGAGAGTGTTAACACTGCAACCTCTTTATCTATTGAAAGAGCTTTAATTGAAACGGCCTTCTACAAAGAAAACCAGGGGAAATACTCCATACCTGTAATGAGAGCACTTAACTTCCTTGAACTTTGTAAGAAAAAGAGCATCTATATCGGTTCTCATGATCTCATTGTTGGTGAAAGAGGAGAAAAACCAAAGGCTGTCTCTACCTTTCCGGAACTTACCTGTCATTCGGTTGAAGACCTGGAAGTCCTCCGTAGCAGGGAACAGCAGAACTATTTTATCAGCGACCCTGATATTCAACGCTATGCACATGAGGTGATCCCTTTCTGGCAAGGACGCACCCAAAGGGAAAGGATATTCAGTCATGTTCCTGAAGAATGGAAGGTGGCTTATGAATCAGGTGTTTTCACTGAGTTCATGGAACAACGGGCCCCTGGTCACACCTGTCTCGATGACAAAATTTACCATAAGGGAATGCTGGATTTTAAAAGAGAAATTGAACTTGAAATTTCAAGGCTCGATTTTTTCAATGATCCGGAAGCCACTGACAAGGCTGAACAACTAAAGGCAATGGCTATATCCTGCGATGCCATCATCTTACTTGCTGGTCGTCATGCTGAAAAGGCAGCTGAATTATTAGTTACTGAAACTGATCCATCCAGGAGAAATGATCTGGAAAGCATCATCCGGGTTTGTCGCCGGGTGCCTGCTCATGCCCCGGAAACCTTTCATGAAGCTATTCAGATGTATTGGTTTGTACATCTTGGCACCATCATGGAATTGAATGGTTGGGACGCTATGAATCCCGGTCATTTCGATCAGCACCTTAGTCCATTCTATGAAAGAGATATAGCAGAAGGAAAGCTCTCCCGAGATAAAGCCAAAGAACTATTATCCTGTTTCTGGATAAAGGTAAACAACCAGCCTGCTCCTCCCAAAGTGGGCATTACTGCAAGGGAAAGTGGCACTTATAATGATTTTACCAACATTAATATTGGAGGTGTAAAGGCTGATGGCAGTAATGGGGTAAATGAAGTCTCTTACCTGATGCTTGAAGTAATCGAAGAACTTCATATCCTTCAACCTGGTAATTCTGTTCATATTGCCTCAGTTACCCCGAATCGATTTCTGCATGCTGCCGCCAGGGTAATCAGGCAAGGACACGGATATCCTTCCGTTTTTAATCCCGATATCTATATCCAGGAGATGCTCCGATCTGGTAAAAGTCTGAAAGATGCAAGAGAAGGAGGGTGTAGCGGATGTATTGAAGTAGGTGCTTTTGGCAAGGAAGCCTATATTCTGACCGGGTATTTTAATGTGCCCAAAGTACTGGAAATCACACTGAACAATGGCTTCGACCCGGTTTCAGGCAAGCAGGCAGGACCAAAAACAGGAGATCCTGCATTATTTACAAATTTTGAATCCTTTTACGCGGCCTTTCAACAGCAGCTTAAGTATTTCATTGATTTAAAAATCAGGGTGAACAACTACATCGACCGGATGTATGCCCTTTATACACCCGCAACTTTTTTGTCAGTTGTGATTGATGATTGCATTAAGAAAGGGAGGGATTATTACAATGGAGGTCCCCGGTATAACACTACTTATATTCAATGTACTGGCCTGGGCACCGTTACCGATAGTCTTTCTGTACTGAAAAAACATGTTTTTGAAGAGGGTTCCGTTAAAATGGATCATTTACTCTATGCTTTACAATCCAATTTCGACGGAGAGGAACCTCTCCGGCAAAATATATTGAACCACACTCCCTTCTACGGGAATGATGATGCATATGCGGATCAACTGGCACTTCGTGTATTTGACGACCTGTTCGACCTGATTGATAACCGCCCCAATGGAAAAGCTGGCGGGAAATATCACCTGAATATGTTGTCTACTACTTGTCATATTTACTTTGGAAAGGTTCTGGGAGCTACACCCAATGGCAGACTGGCAGGTAAATCGATTTCTGACGGAACATCTCCTTCACATGGCTGCGACACAAACGGACCGACTGCTGTAATTAAATCACTCACAAAGCTCGATCATGTAAAAACCGGGGGAACCCTGCTTAACCTCCGCTTTCTTCCAGGTTTATTGAAAAGGGATGAAGATATAGCTAAACTTGGGAGCCTGATCCGAAGCTATTTTGCATTGGGCGGCCATCATATTCAATTCAACATAGTAGACACTGCAACCCTGCTGGCAGCGAGGGAACATCCTGAAGAATACCGCGATCTGCTGGTCCGTATGGCAGGCTATAGTGACTATTTTAATGATATGAATGATGACCTCAAGCAAGAAGTGATCGAACGCACTGAAAACGAATCCTTTTAATACTATCTATGGCGGAACCGGGACTTATATTCGACATTAAACGCTACTCTATCAACGATGGCCCCGGAATCCGTGTAACCGTTTTTTTGAAAGGCTGCCCTTTATCCTGCACATGGTGCCACAACCCGGAAAGCCAGTCTTCAAAAGTTCAGAAATTATATACAGCTTCAAAATGTATTGGCTGTAAGAAATGTATTGAAGCCTGTCCTGAAAATGCATTGCACTTGACGTCGAAATCAGGTATTATAACCAATTTTGAACTTTGCACGCTATGTGGCAGTTGTGCAGATGTTTGTCCCTCCATGGCAACAGAAATGAGTGGCAAGAAAATAAGTGTTGACCATATTATGAATGCCATCAGGAAAGAAACCTTATTGATGGATACTTCGGGAGGCGGCGTCACCTTTTCCGGAGGGGAGCCCCTGCAACATCCAGATTTACTGCTTTCATTACTCAAAGCTTGCGGCCTGGAAGGAATTCACAGGGCTGTTGACACTTCCGGCTATGCTAAATGGGAAATACTCGAAGAAGTCTCTGTCCATACAGAACTGTTCCTTTATGATGTTAAGCACATGAATCCGGAAATTCACAAACAATTTACCGGTGTTTCGAATGAGTTAATTCTTGAGAACCTCCGTTTACTTTCCGGAAAGGGAAGTAAAATTGCTATCAGAATCCCTTTGATTGAGGGGTTCAATACCGACGAATTTAACATCTCCAGGACCGCCTCTTTCATAGCTGCTTTACCCAAAAATGCCAATACTGTTCACCTCCTCCCCTACCACTCCATTGCTTCAAAAAAGTATGAGAAGCTGGGCGGTCTGTATGATCCGGGTAGTCTGGGAGAGCCATCAGCAGTTACAATAACAGGCTGCATAGAAATATTCAGGCAACATGGTTTAACAGCTGCCATTGGGGGATGATTATTCCATCATCACCTTCTCCGACCTTCACAAAAATCAAAAATGTCATTTGATCAGAATATATTTTTATCCGGGGAACTATCCGGAGCTATATCAACCTATATTTATTCTATAAAACCAATCCGGGAATCAGGATGAAAACTTTTTTTCTGCTATCGCTATTCATTTTGGGGATAAGTTTTTCCCATGCACAAAAGTCTAAAATCCTTTACACTGAAAACCGGCTTCCTCTTCAACCCGTAAAATATCTTCAGCTACCCCTGGGAGCCATAAAGCCACAGGGACATTTGTTGAAAATGCTTGAACTCCAGAGAGATGGCCTGAGCGGACACCTGGATAGCATTTACAGCGTCGTATGTGGTCCTCAGAATGGCTGGTTAGGAGGTAAAGGCGATTGCTGGGAAAGAGGTCCTTACTGGATAGATGGACTGGTTCCCCTGGCCTACATTTTAAATGATGATGCCCTGAAGAAGAAAGTGAAGGACTGGATGGAGTGGTCAATAGCAAACCAGAGGCCTGATGGATATTTCGGACCTTATGCACTTCCTGAAGGTTTTGAAAAAATCAAAGGCACTCAACAAACAAACAGCGAAGACTGGTGGCCAAAAATGGTCATGCTGAAAGCTATGCAACAATACTATTCAGCAACTGCTGATGAAAGGATTCCCCGGCTATTGACTGCCTATTTCAGGTATCAGTTAAAAATGCTCCCGAAATATCCTTTGGATCACTGGACTTTCTGGGGTGCACAAAGAGGGGGCGACAATCTGCAGGTAGTACTTTGGCTCTATAACCTGACCGGAGAAAAATTCCTCCTTGAATTGGCAGAACTCATCCATCAACAGACCTTTCACTGGACAGATGTATTTACCGACAACACCCTCAGGAATGTAAATCCTTATCCCGACTTACATTGTGTTAATATCGCACAAGGCTTAAAGGAACCGGTGATTTATTCGCAACTGAATCCTGACAGGAAATACATCTATGCTGTAAAGTCGGGGCTTGATGCCCTCAGGGATGTGCATGGTTTTGTAAATGGGATGTATGGCGCGGATGAAATGTTGCATGGGAATGACCCCATTCAGGGATCAGAGCTTTGTTCGGCGATAGAATTGATGTATTCACTGGAAAGCGTTTTACCAATCTCCGGTGATCTTTATTATGCCGACTATCTGGAAAAAATTGCCTACAATGTTTTACCCACCCAGGTAGATGATCATTTCACCCGCAAACAGTACTTTCAGCAAGTTAACCAGGTCTTGATCACTGATGATTGGCGCCATTTCGATTGTGATTATAATGGCAGAATTGTTTTCGGAACCACAAGTGGATATCCTTGCTGCCTTGCAAATATGCACCAGGGGTGGCCAAAGTTTGTAGGTAACCTGTGGTATGCAACTTCTGACAAGGGTTTGGCGGCATTGGTCTATGGCCCTTCAAGCGTAAAGGCCATAGTAGGTGATGGAACATCTGTGGAAATAACCGAAAATACAACCTACCCTTTTTCAGAACATCTGACATTCAACATAAAGCTAACCAAGCCTACGGATTTTCCGCTATATCTTAGAATCCCCCTCTGGTGTAAAAATCCCCTGGTGAAAGTAAATGGGATTAGCTGGGGAACATTTCATGAGGGAGAAACCGTTAAGATTCATCGAATATGGTCAGAAAACGATAAAGTAGACTTACAATTCCCTATGGATATCCGATTGTCGAATTGGTATGAACGATCCCTGGGAATAGAGAGAGGCCCATTGGTATATGCTTTGAAAGTAGAGGAATTATGGAAAGAGGTGAAAGCTGATAACAGGGATGACACATTTTTTGAGGTATTGCCATTGTCGGCCTGGAATTACGGAATTACTGCAAAAGCTGTGAAAGAACTAGATTTTAAAGTTCAGCAGGATAGTTTGAAAAATGACATGCCCTGGAACCTTGCAAATGCCCCAATTCACATCAAAACTAAAGGCAAAAAAATCCCACATTGGACCTTATATGAAAATTCCACCGGGAAACTGCCTTATCCAGCCTGGCCACATCGTGAACTTGATACCCCTGAAGAGGAAATTGTTCTAATACCATATGGATGCTCAACGCTAAGGATTGCTGAGTTTCCAATCGTTGATCTGCATTAATGGAGCCCAAAACAATTTGATTAAATGCTTGTTTCATTTTGAAACATCTTCCGCAATTGGGTTTTTTTTCATAACTTTATATCCCGAATTGCCCACTGCTGAAAACTCTAGTCCGGCATGTCTGCTCCTAAGCTCCGATTCACCTAAACTCCTGAAGTATTTAGTTCTTCCGGGTTGTAATATTTTTTGTTTATATTTCACATACAGAGGATGGTTTATCTGATGAAGTATGAAATTCTCTAATACATTTTTTCTGCTCTTTTTCATCTTGGTTGCGAGTACCATGCCAACCGCAGTGCGGGGAATTAATACAAATAGTAGTTGTAACGGTAACAAGACAAATAGCACCAATCCTTCTGGCGTATTAAATGAATTAAATTCGATTTTATGTGGAAACACTTTTGAATTTACAATAGCAAATGATATCCAGGTTTCAGATAAAGTTTTAGAATTCGATTTGAACATCTTAAGTCTGGACAGTCTTCATCCCTTTGAACTATCTTGTATAAAGGCAGGGATTTATGTTAATCCCGCAATAATAAACGGTGGACAAATACAGTGCCTGATCATGTGCAATTCATCCACACTCAATTACTGTCAAAAGCCCACCAATATTGCTTTCAATACTACCACCAACAGTATTGAACTGTTTCCCATGCCATTCCCTTTACCAGGACAGGGCACTATTCTTTCTACAGATTCTCTGAATCCGACCAGGGTTTGTCGCATTCAAATAATCAACAGTGTTCCATGGGCGACAGGCACTCCGGACCTGGGTTTTATATTCTCTCCATCAGGATTTAGAACGGAGGTTTCGAAGTTTATCTGGCAAGTCAGCATCCCCTTAATCACAGATTCTAACAATTGTTTTAGTAAGGCTGCAAACCAGGTATTAAATTATCCACTACCAGAACCACCTTCCATTTTTAATGTTATTGGAAGTGGAAGTTTTTGTCAGGATGTTTTTCCTGTCGAAGTTGGCCTTGATGGGTCTGAATCAGGGGTAACCTATCTCTTATACTTTAATGACTCCTTTCTGGGATCAATGAATGGAAATAATGGACCAATTAACTGGAGTTGTTCCCTGCCTGGTACTTATTCAGTTGTTGGAGTTAATGCTGCCGGAAGGTATGCTATGAATGGGATAGCAATAGTTTCAGTATTCCCGGAACCATTTGTTTCAATAGCACCACCCCAGGTTGATATTTGTCCGGGAATACCCGTTACTTTAAGTGCAGAAGTTCAAAACGCCGGGACAAGTGCCGAATATCTATGGAAGATATTCTCCGTTTCCGGTATTCACTTAACCTCAACTTCAGAACCTTTCTATACTTATTTGCCGGAGAATGGCGATAGTGTGCTGGTCGAATATATGCAACATCAGCCCTGTGAGCGGGTCATAGAGTCATCCCCTGTTTTAATTACAATTAATTCCGGATCTGAAGGTGGCTGGATTAACAGTGATACCAATATTTTCCTTGGAGACTCTACCGGAATAATGACACTGACTGGATATTCCGGGAGCATAATTAAATGGCAACGCTGTTTTGAATCAGGGAACTGGGAGGATTTATCAATATCTTCAATTACTTTTTCCGATCTGCCAGGTAATGCAGGCATATGGAAATATCGTGCTGTAGTCAAACAAGGCGAATGCCCGGAGGCTTATTCAGAAGAGGTCATTATTAATGTTCTATATCGCACATTGGTTTTGAAGTTTTACCCTGAAGGTATTTATAACCCCCAGCATGATTATTTGAATAAAGCCCGTGACTACAATGACGTTAGGTTTCAAAGTGATACTGCTGATCTGGTAACAATCAGGATAAAGAGTGCAAATCCTCCATATGAAGAAGTTTTCAGGTTTCGGGATATTGCTCTTCCTATAAGTGGAATAATTAAAGTGGATTTACCTGATTTTTTGAGAGCATCCTGCTATATTGTCATCAATCACAGGAATAGTATTGAGACCTGGAGCGCATATCCTGTTTCATTTGCAAAGAATTTGATCAACTATGACTTTAGCTCGGCAGCTGAAATGGCTTTTGGGGCAAATCAGGGACGATCAGGACAATCATGGGTAATACTTAGTGGTGATATCAACCAGGATGGCAAGATTAACGAGGAGGACCTTAATCGTATTGAGATTTCATCGGGAGAATTTAGGAATGGCTATGTGCCGGAGGATGTGAATGGTGATGGCACCATAGATGCCGCAGACCTGATCATTATTGACAATAACTATTCAGCCGGAATAGAAGCTGAATTTCCTGTTTATCATGAACCCCCTGTTGTTACAACTAACCCGGTAGATTCAGTTAGTATGACTTCTGCGCGTACAAAGGTGAATATCATTTCCCAGGGAAGTTCTGCTATTATCCGGTCAGGAGTATGTTGGAGTAAATCCGCGTTACCCAATCTAGAAGATTTTTTTGCAGTTCACGAAGGAAATGATTTGATCTATTCAATTGACTTACAAGGTCTTGAAACAGGTTGTCACTATTATTTCAGAGCTTATGCAACGAATGCTGAAGGTACTTCCTATGGACCGGAATATAGTTTCACAACCCTTCAACCTGGTGGAGCAATTTTTTCACTAATGCCACTTATCACTTATGGGACCCAGACCTATAATACAGTAAAAATTGGTACCCAGGTCTGGTTCAGGGAAAACCTAAATATTGGAACCAGAATTGATCAGGCCCAGAATTCCACAGACAATGGTATTATTGAGAAATACTGCTCTGAAGACTTTGAGTTTAATTGTGATCTTTCCGGAGGTTTCTACCGATGGGATGAATTGATGCAATATAATGCAAATCAAGGATCACAAGGTATTTGTCCATCAGGCTGGCATATTCCTACCAGTGAAGACTGGGATACCCTCACCAAATTTCTTGGCGGAAATAATATTGCAGGTGGAAAGATGAAAAGCACAGGGTTGAAAAGGTGGGCTTTTCCAAATTCAGGAGCAACCAATGAAAGCGGATTTTCGGCTGTGCCTGAAGATTTTCAGGGAATTTATAGTTATTGGCTCAATTCATCAGAATGTTCGTATCAGCAAGGATCCGGATACGCCTCTGGTCGTAAGGTATGGACAAATACCCCCTCTGTTTCAGTTGACCCTTATTGTCATAAAAGCTTTCTTCAAGGATATGGGGTAGTTCGTTGTATAATGGATGATAGCCTACAATTGGTTGATGTATCCACTTCCAATATTCAATTCTATAGTCTTGATTCAGTAATCACCGGAGGTGCGGTTACATCTCTGGGAGGGACACCCGTTACTGAAAGAGGGGTGTGCTGGAGTTCACAAGCAAATCCGGATATATCCGATTCTCATAACATCGAGGGTAGTGGTTATGGAACTTTTTCAAGTCTGATCAGTGGTTTGCATCAAGACAGCATTTACTATTTCAGGGCATATGCTACTAATCTCGCAGGTACAGCCTATGGCCCTGAGAGGAGTATATCTACTGCTTCCTACGGGATTCCCTGCCCGGGCCTGGATTCGATAGTTTATGAAGGACAAACCTATCATACCGTTGCTATTGGAAATCAATGCTGGCTGAAGGAGAACCTTAATGTCGGAACCATGACAGATGCTCCGGCATTTTCTCAAAATGATTCAATAATTGAAAAATTCTGCTATGATAATCTTGAGTCAAATTGCAGTCTTTATGGAGGTCTCTATTTTTGGCAGGAGATGATGCAATACTCTTATATAGAAGGCTCACAAGGTATTTGTCCGGATGGTTGGCATATTCCCTCTGCTTCTGATTGGAACGCCCTTACAGATCATCTTGGTGGAGTATCAGTTGCAGGAGGAAAACTGAAAGATGTCGGAACTGCAATATGGGCTGAACCTAACATCGGGGCAACCAATGAATATGGTTTTTATGCACTACCTGCAGGACAAGTAGAATCTGTAGCCTTGTTTGATTACTTTCAATGGATTGGAGAACGTACTACTTTCTGGTCCTCAACTTATCAATGGGAATGGAGTCCATCTGCCCGTTATATCGTTAATAGTTCGGGAAACATATATGATGTTGAGATCTATGAATATACCGGATTAAGTGTCAGGTGTATAAAGAACGACAGCCTTGAATTGGCCCAGGTAACAACCGTTCCGGCTACTTATCTGGGTTCATACACAGCAACAAGCGGTGGTTCTGGTTTAGCTTCCGGAGGATCTGAAATAAGCAGTAAAGGTGTTTGTTATGATACCATTCCTGGACCAACCCTGGCAAGTCCACATACAAATGAAGGAGCTGGAACGGGGGATTATGTCAGTCAACTCATTAATTTATCACCCAATACTACCTATTATGCAAGGGCTTATGCTGAGAACATAGGAGGTATTGCTTATGGAAATGAGATTGTATTTACAACATTCGATACAATAATCAATACCACTTCCTGTCCAGGTGAACCCACCCTGATATACGGAGGAAAAACCTACAATACAATCCTGATTGGAGAACAATGCTGGCTAAAGGAAAATCTTGATGTAGGCATAATGATCAGTAGCCTTGAAAATCAATATAATAATAACTTAGTTGAAAAATATTGTTATGGCAACCAGGAATCTAATTGTGCTGTTTTTGGAGGCCTGTATCAATGGGATGAAGCCATGCAATATTCGAACCTACCTGGGAACCAGGGAATTTGTCCGGAGGGATGGCATATCCCTGATAATGAAGACTGGTGTGAATTAAGCTATTTTGTGGATTCAACCTTCAACTGCAACTCCAATTACTGTGATGGAATTGTTGCCGGAACCAATTTAAAAGCAAGCAATAGCTGGAATTCTGGAGGGAATGGGTCAAATAGCTCTGGATTTACTGCATTGGCATCCGGTTATTACAGTTCTCTGGAAATCTCGTTTCTGGAGAATGGAAATGCTGCCCACTTTTGGTCTTCACAGGACTTCAGTCCCGGCACTGCATGGATGTGGGGACTTTATACAAATCAACCAAATATATGCAGAACTGATATTTTAAAAACAGAAGGATATTCTGTTCGTTGCATTAAGAATCCGAATACTTATTAACTGCCATTTCTTCCAATTCATCCTAACTAAGGATTATTCCCATCTTACTTCTAATACACTCCAGCTGACTCAAAATAACTTATTACTCATTTTGCTTTATCAGGCTTGTACTGCTGATTCAATTTCTAATTTATTTTTCGAATCATTATGGTAAAAGTAAGAACGAGTAGCATACTGGTACGTTTTGTTAAACTGACTAAATATCTGTTTTCCATCGGATCCATTTTGTTGATTTTGGCAAGTTGTCAGAAGGAAGCAAATCAGCCATCCTCTGCTGATTACAGGATTAAGGAATACTCTGTTTATGATGACGAAGTGTTTGTTGCACGCTATGTATTAGATTATCAGAATGATCAATTAATTGCAGTTCGGCTCTTTGCCAAGAATTCAAACCAAAGTCTAGCTGAATATCATCGGGTTTTAATTTCATACCCAAAGCCATCTACAGGAATTATATCAGTATACTATCTTGATGATACCAAAACCTGGCAAAACAGTATAAGGTATGAATTTGAATATGATGAAAAAAAGATTTTGAGCAGTATCAGGTTCGAATTTAATAACGAGAAATGGGTGCCTGATCAAAAATTTATGCGTCAGTTCATTGGTAACAACGTCTTGCTTTCAACTTCATTTGAATACAAGCAAGATATCTTTAATCCCGTCTGGCATGAACTATATGAATATAAAGGTGAAGAACCGGAACAAGTGATCTCCGAATTGTATATGGAAGGTAATTGGAAATCAGTGAGAAAGACGACATTGCAATATGATAGTACATTGCTGATAGGAAATACTGAATACTATTCCAATAATGACCAATGGTTTGAAGATGTCAGGAATGATTACTACTACCTGGGTGATAAAGTGGCAGAAATGAAAGAATTTAAATTCCAGGATGGTAATTGGCAAGAAAAGCCACATAGTTTTCAATTTAACTATGATGCATTTGGAAATATGAGTTCCTGGATTGAAAAATATGAGGGAATTAACCGGAAGATTGAATTCAGTTATGAAAAAGGAAAAGGCAATTACCGGCAAATCCAGGATGCGCAACTCAATAACTGGCTATGGTATAATAAATATCCTCTTCTTTTGAAAAAGTCTTCTATTCCATTGATTGACAATCAATCGTTTTTGATTCAGGGGTTAAATCAGTAAGCTATTCCCGGAACAGGACAACTGTGAAAATGGCCAGAATCACTTATTGTTGAATTCCGACATGGTATGATTTACACCGGCAAGCACAAAGCTTTTGATCATATCGACGGCAAGATCAATGCGCGGCAGTAATATTTTTTCATCTTTCGACGACCATCTTCCAAGCACATAATCCACCTGGAATCCTTTGGCATAATCCTTACCAATTCCAAAGCGAAGTCTTGACCAATCTGTGGTGATCAGAGTTTCAATAATATGATTCAAACCGTTATGGCTCCCGCCGCTTCCTTTGGATCGCATTCGCAGAACACCCAGGTCAAGGTCGACATCATCGGTGATAACCAGCAGGTTCTCAAGGGGAATTTTTTCCTTATCGAGCCAATACTTGACGGCTTTACCTGAAAGATTCATGTAAGTAGTGGGCTTCAGAAGGATCATTTCTTTGTTTTTCACTCTGCATTCAGCCATGGAAGCATGGCGGCCAATACTGAATTTTGCACCTAATGACTGAGCAAGGGCATCAAGAACTATAAAACCTATATTATGACGAGTATTGGCATACTCATCACCTATATTCCCCAGTCCTACAATCAGGTATTTCATCAAATATTATTCAATTAGGTAAACGCTTTTCAATGGTCAGCTCCTGGAATATTGAAACATAACTATTGAGGATAAAAACGAAAGGTACAAAGTTAAGAACCTTGTACCTTTCAAAATGCTCATTATGAATTTTACTTCTTACCTGGCACTTCAGTTTCAACGGCGCGGGTTGAAATAACAGTAACCAATACACTGCTGGGAGCATCAAGAAGTGTAACATTCTCGATACTTAAATCACCCACTTTGATGGTTCCATTAATTTCTAGTCCGCTGATATTCACTTTTATCTCATCAGGAAGAAGATCTGGCAGAGCTTTTACTTTCAGCTTGCGGAATTTCTTCACTAATTTCCCGCCACGCAGTACACCTTCGGAAGTTCCTTCGACACGGATCGGAACAGTGATGATTACTGGTTTTCCGGGAATAATTTCCATGAAGTCGACATGCAGAATTTTATCGGTAACAGGATGATACTGAACATCCTGAAGGATAGTCCTGTATTCTTTACCATCTACACTTAAATTGATAATGTGTGCATAAGGGGTAAAGATCACCGGATTGAAATCCTTTTCAGTTACTGCGAAATGGACTTCAGATTTTCCACCATACAAGACACAAGGTACCTTACCGGCAGCCCTGTTTTTCTTAGCATCTTTTTTCCCTACGTTCTCCCGAAGAGAACCGCTCATAGATACTGTTTTCATTGTTTAATTGATTTAGGTAATTATTATTTGAATTGAAAAAGAGACGAAATTGATTCGTAGTTCTGCAATCTTTTGATTACGTCGGCCAACAGGTGTGCGGTTGTTAGAACAGTAATCTTTGAACTTTCGTGTTTAAGTGGAATTGTATCAGTAACCACTACTTCTGTAAATGCTGACCGCTCGATCTTCTCAATAGCATCACCCGAAAGTATGGGGTGAGAGCAAAAAGCCCTGACGCTGGCAGCTCCATTATCGACCATGATTTGTGCAGCCTTAACAATAGTACCGCCAGTGTCGATGATATCATCCATTAGGATTACATCTTTCCCTTTAACATCCCCAATCAGCTGCATTGTTTCCACCAGGTTGGCTTTAGCTCTTTGTTTATAACAAATCACAAAACCGGTATCCAGTGCTTTTGCATAGGCGGCAGCCCTTCTTGTCCCGCCTGTATCAGGCGAAGCCATCACCAGGTTGGGCAGATTTAACCCTTTAATATAAGGGAGAAATATGGAAGAAGCATACAGATGATCTACAGGCAAATCAAAAAAGCCCTGAATCTGGTCGGCATGTAAATCCACAGTAATGATCCGCTGCACTCCGGCCTTTGAAATCAGGTTGGCAATGAGTTTGGCGGTAATCGGCACCCTGGGTTTGTCTTTCCTGTCCTGCCTGGCAAAACCATAATAAGGGATCACAGCAATGATATGTCTTGCTGATGCCCTTCTGGCAGCATCCACCAGCATTAATAGTTCCAGCAGGTTATCAGCGGGAGGAAATGTGGATTGGACAATAAAAACATCACTCCCTCTGAGGTTTTCCTCAAATGAAGTTGTAAATTCCCCATCACTAAATACGGTAACCTGTATTTCGCCTAATTTTTGCCCGTATGATTCAGCGATTTTCTCTGCAAGGTACCTTGATGCCCTGCCTGAAAAGATTTTTATAGGCTTATTCATGGTGGCTATATTATCGGATGGGCCTGCAAAGATAGAACCTTTTTTGGTAGCTCACAAATTGATTTCCAGTCCAGGATAAGAGAAAAAACAATGGAACATGTCCGACTTCCTGAAGTCGGACATGTTAAATAATGGTTCACTTTGTTTCATTTTGCTTAAAAAGTGTGAGAGACTGTTTCGCTGAATTAATGTTAGCCTATGCAACAGCCTCATTTTATTGTGTTTATAAAGAGCTTCACAATCCCTTTAAAAAGGAATGCAAATATTAGTTCCATACCCGGGATTAAATGAATGTTAAGCGACAAAAAAGTTTATATGAAATGCTGATTTCAGAGGGGTATGTTGATAGAATTTCAAGTCTGTTTCACTATATTTGCACCTCTGTTCACAAGCTTGGAGACCTGCCTGTTCTATAAAGCCGCAAAAACCCAAAAACCCAAAATACCCTATTTATGAAAAAATTTACTCGTCTGGCCGTCCTGACGGCATTTACTTTTTTGCTTTGCTTCCAAATGAATGGGTGGGGGCAATTGTTAGTTGAAGAATTTGACTATACAGCTGGAACTCTGCTAACTGCAAATGGTTGGACAGCTCATAGTAGTGCAAACTCACAAGCAATCACTGTTAACAATGGAGGCCTTACTTTCCCCGGATATCTTTCTAGTGGAATTGGTAATGCAGCTCTAGTTGACAATACTGGAGAAGATGTCAATAAAGGATTTTCCGCTGTGTCAAGTGGTGCTGTTTATGTCGGTTTTTTAGTTAATGTGACAACAAATTCAGCTGGATATTTTTTCAACCTTGGTGGTAGTACAATAGGTACAACATTCAGAGGAAAAGTATTCACAGATGCATCAAATCATTTTGGAGTAAGTGTTGGCAGCAACACAGGTACTTTTGCAAGTTCAACCTTTACAACTGGCACAACATACCTTTTAGTTCTTAAATATGAAGTTGTTTCGGGTTCAACCAACGATAAAGTGAGCTTGTTCATTTTTGATAGTTCAATTCCAGCATCTGAACCTGTTTCGCCTTCTGTAGGGCCCTTGACAGATGCTGCTCAATCAGATATTACACCAGGTACTGTTGCATTAAGGCAATATTCTGCAACACAAAATTTTCTTATTGATGGTATTAGGGTTGGTACTTCCTGGAGCGCAATTGCAGGCGCCAGTGCTCCATCCTGGACATCAGGCTATCCTAAAGCAGAAAACACAACGCCATCAGGCTTTACCGCTAAAGTTAGTATCAGTGCAGCTGGAACTTCATATTATGTTATCCTTCCTAATGGAGCTTCTGCTCCAACATCTGCACAGGTGAAAGCCGGGCAGGATGCGACAGGAACAGCCGTTGCATCAGGTATGGCCGGAACCATTGCCTGTGCAGCAGCAAGTACAGAGTATACTTCAGCTGTATCCGGCCT
>JADJGZ010000018.1 GCA_016707785.1 Bacteroidales bacterium
GAATTTCGCTGATCCCATTCTCCCTGTTGCCGTTTTATTTGTACTGGGTATCACCAGGACTGATAACGAATCCAAATGTGTTGCGATGGAAACCTCTATTTATGATCCTTATGCTTTCCGTATGGGTTTGTCTTCAATTTCTCCCAGGGAGGGAGCGATGAGGCAGGAGTTCTTTTCACGAGCCTGCTGGTTTGGACATTGATTTCTATTGTAATTTTGGCTGTTGGATATTTTGAGCTTCGGAGAAGGATATAAGGAGAGTTGGATGAATAAAATGAAAAACGCAAAATGAAAAATGCAAATGAAAAATACAATGAAAAATGCAAAATTTGCTATAAGGCAAAAATGGAACGCGGACTGAAACGGATTATTACGCGGATTAAAACGAATAATTTGAACTAATAAGCACAAATCATTTGTGTTAATTCGTGCTATAATTCGTGTAATTGTGGATAAAAACATGCAATGAAAAATTGATGGTCCTCCATTTTACAATATTTCACTTAGCTTTACAGGGTAATTCAATATATCCGAATGAAATACCTTTCGCTTAAAGTCTTCCTGACAATTCTTTCATTTTCTTTTATTGCTCAGGTGTTTTCAACCTCTCTGACGGTTTCAGGGATTGTATCAGGTACCTGGTCGGTAGACACAGTGCTGGTTACGGATCATTTGATGATTCCCAATAATGAGATATTGATCATTGCTCCGGGAACCCGGGTTGAGTTTCAATCGGATTTCAGGCTGGAAGTACAGGGCTGTCTTATCGCAGCTGGATTTCAGGGATTCAATCCTCTTTACCACACGTGATACTTCCAATTTTGTAGCCAAACCTCAGGAAGAGGGGTTGGTCAGGGATGATTTATTAATCAACTCCTGAGAATGACTCTTCCTATTTTAGTTATTGCAGGTTTGAATTTGGGAAGCAGCAGAAGATTCTTCAAATTGCTATGGGTGGAGCCATCCAAATGAAAAACTTTGGAAAGCCAGGATTGAACACTGCTATTTCTACCATAATTACAGCTTCCTATTCAGGCGGGGCTGTTTTACCTCCGGAATGCAAATGCGATCATTCGGTATGTGCAGGTTTAGTGATAACTATTCAGGGAATACAGGTACTATTTATGGTTATGGCGGAGGAGTTTGTGCGATCAATTCATCGCCTGTGGTGAACAACAATGATTTCTTTTCAAATTCGTCTACTGGTGTTGGAGGGGCAGCTTCATTCGACAACTCTGATCCCCAGTTTAATCATAACCTGATGATGTATAATTTCAGTGGCCTCGGAGGTGCACTGGGTGTGCTCAGGTCCTCCCCTACACATACCTTAAGCAATAACCTTGCAGCCCAGAACGGTTGTCTCTTTTTCGGCGGGGGAATTTGTTGTATACGGTCTTTCCCGGTGTTTTCAAATCTTACCATTACTGATAACAGCAGTGCATATGGCGGAGGATTTTATTGCAATGATTCTGCCGCCCCGAAAATGTATAATTCCATCATTTATAATAACCAGGGTTTCGGAAGCAGTGTATATATCTGGGATGTTTATTCCGCCCCTTCCTTTTATTATTGCAACATTGAAGGCGATAGCGCAGGTTTTGAAGGCAGTGGCGGACATGAAGGTTATCATGGCGAATACCTTAATAATCTGAATCTGCCCCCATCATTCTATGGTTCCGGGAATTACCCTTACCAATTAAATGCCAACTCTCCTTGTATCGATTCCGGTACCCCGGATGCAGGTTTCCTGAATTTACCGGAAACCGACCTTGAAGGTGGCGGAAGAATATGGAATGGCAGGATAGATATGGGAGTTTATGAATTCAATGGAACCACTGATATTAAGCCATTTACTGAAGTGAAAACGGACACCTTGTAATTTATCCCTGTCCGGCAACTGATTGCGGTCCTTAAACTCCATTCTCCGTTACTATGGCCTTCGCAATTAAAGATTATCTCTTTGAATGGTGATCTAATAAGCCAATTCAATGTTGAAGCCGGGGAGTCAAGGGTTATATTATGTGATACTCAGCAATGAAACACAGGCGATGAAAGGTAAAATACTTATTACAGGAAGGTAGGAATAAAGGGCCTGCTTTTTTACCGCAAGGACGCGAAGGATGCGCAAAGACGCAAAAGCTTGACTTCATATGATAACTTTCTATATCCAAAAAATAATGGATAAAAATTGTCGTTAAAAACAGGTAAAGAAGAATCATCAGCAAAAATCAACAGTATTACCTTCAAACCATCCGGATTAAGCAATGAAATCGTTCCTTCCACTATTTCTCCTGGTTATTTCAATTCAAAGCTATTCTCAAGATTCCCTTTATTCCGGCAGAACCCGCGACTTTCCGGGCATTGCTGTCAGTTATCATAAAGGGGATGTACTACAAACGACTGATTTTGTGAAAGGCGATAATCTTTCGCATAGGCCTATCACCCAACATCAATCCATTTCCTTAAAACTACTATGGCAGAATCCGGGTTATACCGAATGGCAAAAAATCTTTAAAGGTCCTTATTATGGAATAGGTTTTTATGCCGGCGACTTCTATAATGCCCGTGAGATCGGATATCCCTTGTCAGCCTACGGAGTATTGGGAATTCCGATCATTCGGGTCAAAAAACTAGAACTTTATACTGAATTTCAGTATGGCATTGCCTGGAACTGGGCACATTACGATTCCATCTACAATCCCAAAAACCTTGCTATCGGGGGTGGACTCACGGTACACCTTGACATTGGTGTGAATGCCTGGTATCCATTGACAAAATACCTGGATCTCGGTGCGGGTGTCAGTTTCACCCACTTTTCCAACGGAGGCTTTGAACGGCCAAACCGGGGAATGAATCTTTATGCCCCTTTTGCCGAACTTAAATATCATTTCAGGGGAAGGCCTGAAACGCGAACTATTGAGAAAGCTGGCAGAGCTGACCGGGATATGGCGATCATCAGCGCGTTGACCACGAACTCGATTCCAATTATTTTGCAGTGGGAGGCTTGAGTGCATTCTATCTTTATCAGTTCAGCAATGCCTTCAGGGCTGGTATTGGTACGGATCTCAACTATTGGTGGGGGCTAAATGCCAATCCCGACGGGACTATTGGTCCTCGCACACTCGAAAATTTCACAGTAGGGTTCAGTGCACAACCCGAGGTGATCGTAGGAAAATTAACCTTATTAGGCGGTGTTGGAATTTATGCCAGGCACCTGAATTATGGCAATTTCAAGCAAACCTATCAAAGGCTGGGTGCAAGGTTTGAGATTTACAACCAATGGTCGCTGGGTGTAAATGTGAGGGCCATCAACTTTATGCTGGCTGAATTCCTCGAATTCAACCTGGGATACCGGCTGTAGGTAGAAGGATAATTCCTTTCTTTGCTGTCCAGTAACTCTGCTGAACTAAAGCACTCTCAAAAAGAAGTCTCATCTGTTCACTAATGTTTAGCTAATGATTGATTCGAATATCTTTAATCCAAAAAGTCCAAAGTTTCATATCAAAAAATACCTCGAAGGGATCAGGAATGAACTGGTTGGCAAATGTGTGGATATTCCTGCAGGGAATAGGTGACCAGCGAACTACTTCTGGAAATGGGAGCGAACGTTGAAGCTTTGACCTATTTCCTGATTATTTCATGCTCAAGGAGGTTAAGTGCAATTTCGCGGATGTGATGCAAAGTATTCCTGTTGCAGATGACCATGCCGATATGATTATCTGCCAGGAAGGAATTGAACACTTCAGTGACCAGCTCAAGGTGTTCAAAGAGTTCAACCGTATACTGAAATTGAAAGGCCGCTTACTTATCACGACTCCCTCCTATTCCAACATTCGATCCAGGATCTCCTATCTTTTATTTGAAAGTGAGAACTTCCGGAAAATGCCTCCCAATGAAATTGATGATATCTGGATGTCGGATAAAAGCCTGCATCAGGAGATTTACCATGGTCATATTTTCCTCATTGGGTTGCAGAAACTCAGAATACTTGCAACACTTGCCGGATTCAGGATCAGTGAGGTCCGTTATACCAGGATCAGCAAGGCTTCTGTTATACTATTCCCTTTTTTTTACCCATTTATTTTCCTTAGCTCAATCCTTCGGTATTTTAGGTGCCTCAGGAAACATAAGAATTTAAACCCGGAAACTGTTAAAAGAATTTACAGTGAACAATTAAAGCTGAATCTACATCCTGCTAACCTTTTAAATCATCATACATTCATGATCTTTAAAAAAGAAAATGAATTGAAAGACCTGGATTTCCGGCAGGAGAGCCTGGTAAAGCCTTTCGGTAAGATAATGTAGTAAACTTCCTTGTTGACTCTTTTAAACAAAGCTCCTGAATATAATCCCTGGCTTAAGTTTATCGAATTTAGAAATAGCTAAAGAACAAGCAGCTCTTAGCCTATGAAGAGTACTCTAAATAAAATGGAAAATCAGGCGTAATCCTCTATGAACTACTACTGTACTACCAGCTTTGCTGATTGCAGCCAACGTCCTGACTGATCGATCAAACGTACCACATAGACCCCGCCTGATAAACCTTCCCTGTCGATTCGCACAATGGTTCCTGACGTTTCGTAACGTTTGACCTCCCTGCCTGTCAGATCAAAAATTGCCAGTGAATTCGATCCTGTGAGTTGATCCATTCTAACCGATACCTGTGTAAAGGAATTCATAGGGTTTGGGGAAAGGCTGATAACCGGGCGCTTACCAGCTTCGGGTATTTCAGGCACTTTCACATAAAAATTAGGTTCACCGGGTGTGCCATGCGGCGTATAGGAAGCTTTCCAACTGCTGGCCAGCGCATTATCGAGCGTAGGATTAATCAGTTCCAGTGTGGGACCATTTCCATCCGGTTCAACAGGCCATGGGTCTGTATCATCATAATTCACAGTGTCGATCTGAAGCACATCAGGATTATATAGCCGGATTAATTCCCATTTTCGCTTAAACCAAAACCTGTCGGCCCTATTCTGTTCTGAACTGCAGGGAATAAAGGGTCAAATGCAGTAATATCAGTACAAAGAACCAGATATCCCATTGCAGGCATCACAGTTCCCTGGGGAATTACATAAGAATGTAAGTCATCTTCATCTTTAAAAACCCAACCGGAAACATCCACTGAATAAGACTGAGGATTATAAATTTCAACCCAGTCACCCGGATCAAAATCAGGACTTGAATTATAATTTATCTCATTGATTACCAGCGTATCATTTTTTGTACGTGGGACAAATACCGCCGTAATGACATCATTGGTTAGTAATTGCAGCCTGACTAAAGTGGCGGTATCAGAAGGCTGGACAATATGATTGTTAAGTTCCCAATGATCGAACTTATAGGTGGGATCAATCTCGACAGATTTAAGTAATACATCAATGCCACCGTAATAGTATCCTTCCCAGGATAAGCTCAGGGGTGATGGAATTTACCTGGATTTTTCCTTTTAAAGGGGGATCAATATTGAGTGTAATGGGATAAGGACCTGTTAGATCATAACAATCCAACAGCCCGTCTTTCACAACAGTATACCTGGTATTTATGAAATCCCTGACTTTCTGCACATTTTCCTGCCATTCTGTGAGCGATCCACCCCAGCGGTTGCAGTGTTTTGGAATTTCAGGTTCAATCATGGCAGCCATACTATCACAGAGGAATCATGAAAGAGGGTTGAACCCGGTATTCATCAAATCGATATATCTGCTTACATAATACTGGTTAAATGTAGGATTCATTCTAAGCCGGTTCAGGATATCAATATGACCCTCAGGATCTTGCGTGATACCCTCCTGGAAACATGGTGTAGCTGTTGGCAATTGTGTTGGTACCCAGTGTAATTAATGTAATGGTTGAATGTGGCATCCTCATCCCATAGAATATATCCCCATTTTTTATGCGAACCGGTTGAATCCATTCCTCTCCACCAACCCACATTCCAGTTGATCCAATCGCTGCAAACCACATAGGAATTGATGATCACATAATCGGCCAGGCTGGTATAATCATACTGACTGGCTACGTAATCGAACTTTTCAGGTGATGCCATATTGTTATGCATGATGTAATAATACAGATCATGATAATCGTCAATGGCCTGCTGTCCCCCATATTCTGACCAGGTTCCACCCCAAAGCATGCAGAATTGAAGGTTATATTTATCCTGCCCGTAATAATACTCACAATAGTCAGCATCATCATCTCTTTCGCGGATAGCATATACGCCCCAGAATTGACCGTTGGCATAAAGCACACAGCGATGTGAACGGCGCCAATCCAGGTTTTGACCCATAAGGTCAGATGCTGTCATGATAAAATCGTCTCTCATCTGGATGGCAGAATCTTTTGCAGGATAGTTATCATCACCGGATGCCCTGAGGATCAACCGCTGAAACTCAGTTCTGTCGCTGGTTTTGAAAAATTTATTCTTTAAAGCAGAATTATAACCGCATTCATCCCTGCTAACCACATCAATACTGCGCTGAGGGTTGCCCCATGAGTCCTGGCCATGTTTATTGATCTGTCCGTACGAAGAGGTAGTCAATTGATCATCCGTTCCAAAATATTCATAGGATCCATAAGGGACAAGAGAAGCGTCACCATTCAGCAGGTCAGTAAGGTTATCAGCAGCCACTGAAATAACCGGCAATGAATGGCTTACATTGAAAAAATAAGTTCTGAACTCAACAAGGCTGGGCAAAACCTGCGGATCACTGCTAAAAGTCTTAGCCTTCATCACCCTGGTTGTGGCCATCGTAATGGGTCCGGTAACCGTTAAGGAAGTCGGTTTGGGCTCATAGCCATTTGTGGTATACCTGATAACAGCATTCAACTCATTGGTGGTGATTGTAAGGCTGAAGCTATTGGTATAAAAACCGGCATCAACACTCATAACAGGTTTTTCAGCATACCTGGTATATGGCGTTGCTGAATTATTTGAACTTCCGAATGTGGGAGCCGTAAATACTGACCACTCTGAAGATCCATCGGTAGTGCGGCCCCTGGAATGTCCTAATTGTGTGACTTCCAAAACCTTTTCCTCTAGCACAACACCAGTAGGATCAGAGAGTACCAGCGACTCAGCCGGAATTTTGGTTTGAGTGAGTTTAAAATTGGTGTGAATACCTGTTAATGAGGATTCATTTCTTCCGGAAAGCCAAATAATTTTATATCCATGCGAAGGAAGGTTGAAATTTACCGGGAACTTCCACTTATCAGGATTATCAGGATTATCACTTAAACCATAATCTTTTAAGTTAACTACTGAGCTGCCAGCATTGTACAATTCAATCCAATCAGGAAATTCTCCATAATTATCCGCATGCTGATCTACATTTGTTACACAATACTCATTGATAACCACCTATGCTCTCAGGTGATAACTAAATGAAAAACAGAGAAAACAAGTTGCCAGGAGAAGGTATCGTTTCATCATATGCTGAGGGATTTTTTACTGTTGAGGATATCTTGTTAGAGGGTAAAATTAATGTTAATTTAATAATGCCCGTAACTTGCATCTAAAATCCTCTACTAACGCTTATTTTTTAACGAAAAACCTATATTTGTCTGGACAAGAAACAGGATGAAAAAATCATCCATAAATAAATTCTCCACTCCCATGGTTTCAAGAAGAAAGTTTATTGCGAACACCTCTGCCGGGATTGCTGGCTTAGCTGTATCAAATCATATTTTCGGTTCAGTTTTTCAGCCTTTTGGCGAATATACCAGTAACCGTCCGATAGTTGGAAAAAGGAATTTTGAAAGTAAGGCAGTAGAAGCTATGATTGCCGAAGTTAAAGCAGCCATCAGCGATCCTGAACTGGCCTGGCTGTTTGAGAATTGTTTTCCAAACACCCTCGACACCACAGTGATTCCGGCCAACATCCGCGGAAAGGCAGATACATTTGTCATTACCGGCGACATCCGGGCTATGTGGCTCAGGGATTCTACTGCACAGGTATGGCCTTACCTGCCCCTGCTTAACAAGGAACCTGAGTTGAAAAGGCTTATTTCAGGGGTAGTAAACAGGCAGGTGCTATGCATAAAACTGGATCCTTACGCCAATGCCTTCATGTATGGTGAAGAGATCAGCCAGTGGAAGACCGACCTTACCGATATGAAGCCGGGGTTGCATGAGCGGAAGTGGGAAATTGACTCCCTCTGCTATCCGATCCGACTTGCACATGGTTACTGGAAAGAAACCCGTGACACTTCCATTTTCGATGACGAATGGCAGGCCGCCATGGAACTGGTGTATGCCACTTTTATTCAGCAACAACGTAAAGAAAGCCGCGGCCCTTATACCTTTAAGAGAGAAACAGCCTGGCAATCAGATACTGTTGCCGGCAATGGATATGGCAATCCCATCAACCCTGTAGGACTGATCTGTTCAACTTTCCGCCCTTCAGACGATGCCACAATTTTCCCTTTCCTGGTACCATCGAATTTCTTTGCCGTCCAATCGTTGCGACAACTGGCCGATATTCAGCAGGAAGTAAGAGCCAATGCCGCTTTTGCCCTGAAATTAAGAGCCCTTGCCAATGAGGTTGAAAATGCACTAATGAAGTATGCTGTTTCTGCTCACCTTGATTATGGCAAAATCATTGCTTATGAGGTGGATGGATTTGGAAACAAATTATTCATGGATGATGCCAATGTCCCGAGCCTGCTGTCATTACCCTACCTGGGCTGCATGGAACCCGGTAGCGAATTATATTCAAATACAAGAAGGTTCCTGCTCAGCAAGGATAATCCATGGTATTTCAGTGGAAAAGCAGCCAAAGGAATTGGCAGTCCGCATACGCTGATCGATAAAATATGGCCCATCGCCCTAACCATGCAGGCCCTTACCAGCACGCAACCCGATGAAATCAGGGAATGTATTGTGACGTTGAAAAACACCCATGCCGGAAAAGGATTTATGCATGAATCATTTAACAAAGACAATCCCGCCGACTATACCAGGAATTGGTTTGCCTGGGCCAACACCCTCTTCGGAGAGTTGATCATCAAGGTTTACAAAGAGCACCCGCAGATACTCAGAAACATTTAGAAACTGTCTACAATTATTAAAATGTAGTGCAAAAAAGAATCCAGAATTCAGGGGTCAGGGGGCGAGAGAGAAAAGGGGCCCCCCTCGCCCCCAAAAGGGGGCCCCCCCCCCTAGGTTTACAAAAAAAGGAGTAATCTTTTCAATTTCACTGTCATGAGATTATTTTCACTTTTACTGGCCCTGCTTATGATGGCGGGTTTTGAATCTGTTTCATCCCAGAATGCAGATACTGTCTGGCTTTCCTCTCTCGATTTGTCGAAAGCCTCTACTGGCTGGGGACAACTTGGAAAAGATGTTTCCTGCATGGGAAACCCCTTGCGCCTGAACGGTGTTGAATATCAGAAGGGATTCGGCACTCATGCCAACAGTATGTTATATGTCAGGCTGAATGGAGGTTGCATACGTTTCAGTGCCATAGTTGGGGTTGATGATCAAGAAAAACTGACAACCGGTTCGGTAGTTTTCAGTATTTATGGTGCCGGGGCTATGCTCTGGAAAAGCCAGGTTCTGACTTCCGGAGGGATTTCCGAGAAATTCGACATCAACGTTACCGGCATCGATACACTGATCCTTATTGCAGATGGGGCCGGTGACGGCATCAATTATGACCATGCCGACTGGGCACAGGCCTATTTCCTTGTTACAGGTGTCAGTCCCGAAACTGTGAACCGCGTGAAGGAAGAAGCCATCATTTTAACCCCTAAACCCTCCCCAAATCCCAGGATTAACGGGCCAAAGATCTATGGGGTAAGGCCAGGGCACGATTTTCTTTACAAGATCCCTGCTACCGGAAAAAAGCCCATATCTTATGCAGTAACAGGCTTGCCGGATGGATTAACCGTTGATAAAGCGAGCGGAATCATCAGCGGGAAAGTGAAAAAACCGGGTAAGTATGAAACGACCCTTGTTGCTAAAAATGAACTGGGTGCCGACAAAAGGAAATTCACCATTGTGGTTGGCGATCAGATAGCCCTCACTCCTCCCCTTGGATGGAACAGCTGGAATTGCTTTGCCTGTGCCATTGATCAGGATAAAGTGAAAGCGGCAGCTGATGCAATGATCCAATCAGGCCTTGCCGATTATGGCTGGAGTTATATCAATATCGATGATTGCTGGATGGTAAAACCTGACAGCGATGATCCCATTGTAGGCGGGAAAACCAGGGATGAACAGGGAAATTATGCTACCAATAAAAAATTCCCTGATATTAAGGGATTAACTGATTATGTTCATTCTCAGGGGTTAAAAGTCGGTATCTATTCTGGTCCGGGGCCCAAAACCTGTGCCGGATATGAAGCCTGCTACCTCCACGAGGAGGCTGATGCCCTTCAGTTTGCCAGGTGGGGATTCGATTACCTGAAATACGACTGGTGCGATTATGAAAGAATTGCAAAGGACCATAGCCTTGCTGAACTCAAGAAACCCTATACTGTTATGCGTAATGCACTGGACAAGGCCGACAGGGATATTGTGTACAGTTTATGCCAGTATGGAATGGGAGATGTATGGGAATGGGGTGAAGAAGTGGGTGGCAACTGCTGGAGGACAACCGGTGATATTACCGATGACTGGTCGAGTATGGAAAGTATTGGCTTCGGACAGGCAGGGAAGGAGAAATATGCAGGACCAGGCCACTGGAATGACCCGGATATGCTGGTAGTCGGAATGGTAGGCTGGGGGCCCAGTCTTCATCCAACGCGGCTTTCACCCAACGAACAATACACCCATATCTCCTTATGGTCATTGCTGGCCTCTCCCCTGCTTATTGGCTGTGATATGACCCAGATGGATGATTTCACTCTAAACCTGCTTACCAACAGTGAAGTACTTGGACATCAACCAGGATCCCCTGGGCCGGCAGGCCAGCCGGGTACTGCAGCTCAATAACCTTGAAATATGGAAAAAGGAGCTGGAAGATGGTTCGGTTGCAGTAGGTTTATTTAACCGTGGACTATTCAATGAGAAAATCGTGATGAAATGGAGTGATCTCGGTTTAGAAGGAAAACAAATGCTGAGAGATGTCTGGAAACAGGAAAACATTGGTGTTTTTGATCAGCGGTTTGAAACCAGCCTGCCCTCTCATGGAGTACGTTTATTGAAGGTGAGCAGGAAGTAGGGGTGGATACATGTATTGATGGTTTAAATTATAAACCCCCATATCGGAAATAAACCTGTCAGGTTTAAATTAACGGATTTATCTTATCAGAGTCAGCATCACTGTCTTTGTCCTGTTTTCCCATGCAGCAACACAATAACTGATAAGATAAGAATCCCCCACCTTTTGCTTAAAATAAACCTGTCAGGTTAATTACAGGAATTACAGTACAAGCGTTACCATCCCCATTCTCTTCCTAATTTTCTTTTCCGCATTGTTATATAGGATATAAAAGTTTAAAAACCAGAAGATTGGAGCATGCCATATTCTAAGTAACGCCATAGTTAAAGGTCAGGGCATTCATCTCTACAAAAAACCAATTAGTTGCTTCTTTCTGGGCAAAAAGAAAGTTCGTTGAGTACAACGAGATAAGACCCAGTAGTAGCGAACGCCTCATAAAAAAGTATCTTAATCCGTTTACAGTTAATTCTTTTTTCCTGAAATGTCAGTCAGGTATTATTGAGCGTAATTTAAGCATACAATCATCCTTTCTACAGACTCAATTTCAGAAATCAAATTTTCCAAGGCTGACCTTAAAACAGTAAAATGGTTCTCATAATGACCGAATTAATAGTAATTAAGTTATTATATTAACTGAATTATCAATTTTTATGATAGAATTAATAGTTGTGTCGTATATTTGTATCAAATGAAATATGCAACAAATGCTTATAAAAAGAGAGCTTCAGGAAAGGATTGAAGCACGGCTAAGCCCCGGTAAGGTTATCTTGCTTTTTGGTCCGCGCAGGGTAGGAAAAACCATGCTTATTAATGAGATCGTAAAACATTCTACCGAGAGGAGACTGGTACTTAACGGTGAAGATACTACCAGTCTGTTATTGTTGGCGGAAAGGAGCATATCGAACTATCGCAACCTTCTCAATAACATTGATTTACTAATTATTGATGAGGCTCAAAATGTTCCGGATATAGGTAAGGTGTTGAAACTGATTGTTGATGAAGTACCACAGGTCAAGGTGATTGCTAGTGGATCCTCTTCATTTGACCTTCTAAATAAAACAGGCGAACCCCTAACCGGTAGAAGTTACTCTTTTCTGCTATTTCCCATAAGCCAGAGAGAGCTTGCCGGCAGTGAAAACAAGTTGGAAACAAGGCAAAATCTTGAATTGAGGATGGTATATGGCTCATACCCGGAGGTTGTCACCATGAATGATAATGCATTACGCTCTGATTACCTAAAAGAACTGGTTAATGCTTATCTGTTTAAAGATCTTCTGAGCCTTGAAGGTATCCGAAACGCAGGGAAGCTTCGGGATTTACTTACTCTTCTGGCTTTTCAAACCGGAAACGAAGTTTCAATGACTGAATTAGGTGCGCAGCTTGGATTAAATAAAAATACGATCGACAAGTATCTCGACCTGCTTTCAAAGGTCTTTATCATTCACTGTCTGGGAGGGTATTCATCCAATCTTCGTAAAGAAATATCCAAAAACTCAAAATGGTATTTCTATGATAACGGTATCCGCAATGCCCTGATCAGCAATTTCAATCCACTCTCCATTCGTCACGATGCCGGACAACTATGGGAGAATTACCTGATTTCGGAGCGGCTGAAGAAAAGGCAATATGGATCGGAGCCGGTCAATCTTCATTTCTGGCGAACTTACGACGGACAGGAAATTGACCTGGTCGAAACTGGCACAGATTCACTAAAGGCTTTTGAAATCAAATGGAAAGATAAAAAGGTAAAGGTTCCTGGAGCATGGAAGAGAGCCTATCCAGATGCACCATTTCTGATCATTAATCCGGATAACTATCTGGACTGGATCATATAATGCCAGAATTAATGAAAATTAAATTAGTTAACTCATAATAAAATTCAGAATCAATATACCAACATCACCATCTCTTTCATCTTCCTTGATTCAAAGCAAGAATTGCTGTAACTGATAATATAGAAATGCCCTCTATTACGGATAAAAAACCTTTCAGGTTTCAAAAACCTGACAGGTTTAAATTAACGGAATTAACAATAACTTCAAGCTTGATTATGAATGGCATCATCCAACCAATACCCGCATCATTTTACATTCGGGCTTGCCTTCCCCATCTGAAATTCAAGTGTGCCACCCTTCATCAGATCCTCATGCTGAAGTATCAGGCCTGAAAATGGTTTTCCGTTTAACTTCACTGATTTCACATAGATATTTCCCGGGGAAACGCCTTTCGCAATGATTTTGAAACTTTGCCCATTCTCCAGGTGAATAATTGCTTCAGGAAACATCGGTGTTCCAAGGTCATACTGGTTCTTTCCCGGACAAACAGGGTAAAATCCGAGGGCTGAAAAAACATACCAGGCCGACATCTGTCCGCAGTCTTCATTATTGATCATCCCATCCGGCTTTGTAGAATACATGGTGCGACGCAGGTAATCCACCCAATACTGTGTTTTGGCAGGGGCTCCCGCATAATTGAAAAGGTATGGGATATGATGTCCCGGTTCATCCCCATGGCCATACATCCCTACGAACCCTGAAATATCAACATGCTGGTCGCCTTTCATTTCGATGCTTTCGCTGAAAAGCCGGTCGAGATCCTTTTCAAAAGCTTTTTTCCCTCCATGAAGCGCCACCAGGGTGTCAAGGCGATGAGGAACAAAATAATCATATGCCCAGATATTTCCTGAAACCCAGTGCGGCTGAAGGTTTTTCCAGTCATTCAGTTCAAAAGCTTCCACAAAGCTGCCATCTTCATTTTTTGGCCAGAAATGCTTAGTGGATGGCTGATAATGGTTCTTAAAATTCATGGATCTCTTATAATATGTTGTGGCATCTTCTTTCAGCCCCAGTTGATTTGCCAGGGATGCTACACACCAATCGTCGTAGGCAAATTCCAGGGTTTGTGATACCGACACTCCATATTCAACAGGCACAAAACCTTTGCTGGCGTGTACATCCAGCCCTCCAATCCCATCGCTGCTGCTCGATTTTGAAGTGAGCGAAGCATCTTTCATGGCGGCAAATGCTTTAACAGGATCAATGCCTGGAACTCCCTTGGCAATTGCATCCCATATCACTGAAGCGCTATGATAACCCAGCATACACAGATTGTCGAACCCGCAGAGTTCCCATACCGGCATATGGTCATCTGCATCCGAATAACGACTGATCAGGGTATTCACAAATTCAGCAGTATGTTTCTGGTCCACGATGGTAAAAAGCGGATGTGTTGCCCTGAAAGTATCCCAGTATGAGAAGGTGCTGTAGTTATCAAATCCTTTGGCCTGCAACCTCTTACCCACTGCAGTATATTGGCCGTCCACATCCATATAAAGATTGGGAGCAATAAAACAATGGTACAAACCTGTGTAGAATATCTTACGCTGTTCAGCAGTACCCCCTTTCACCTCGATTACCGATAATTTCTTCAGCCAGGTTTCCCTTGCTGCTTCCCGGGCTGATTGAAAATTTCTTCCTGCGGGTTCTGCGGCCAGGTTTCTGATGGCACCCTCGAGACTTACTGAAGAGAGAGCCACTTTCACTTCAACCTGTTCGCCGGGTTTTGTATCAAAGCTTACCCAGGCTTTTGCTGAAGTTCCGGCTTCAAATGAGCTTCCGGGATTCATTTCACCCTTATTCCAGGTTCCAAAAGAGGCAAAAGGCTTCGAAAATTCAGCAACAAAATAGGCATATCGCTTTCCACCCCATCCATCACTGTAACAGTAACCTTTCACAATATTTCCTTCAATCTTCACCATGCTTTGGATGGTCTTCCCAAAAATCTTGTGTACAGGGTCGATAATTATATTTGATTCCTTACTTCCGGTAAATGTATACCGGTGATACCCTACCCTTTCTGAAGCTGTGAGTTCTGCAGTAATGTCATAATCAGCAAGCAAAACCTTATAATAGCCCGGGCTGGCGCTCTCCAGCTGATGACTGAACCTCGACCGATACCCCTTATCAGGATCACTTTTGGGCCCGGCTTCCATTTGTACCGGACCTGTGGTCGGCATCAGCAAAATATCCCCAAGGTCGGCCCAGCCGGTGCCGCTCAGGTGGTTATGACTGAAACCCATGATGGATGAATCGGAATAATGATAGCCTGCACACCAGTCCCAGCCCGTAATATCGGTATCAGGGCTTAATTGTATCATACCAAAAGGAACCGTGGCCCCGGGGAAAGTATGCACATGTCCGCCGGTTCCAATAAAGGGATCAACTGACTCAAGTATACCTGGCTGATAGGTTTTCACTTGCGCCTGAAGGTTCAGCACAACTGACAGGGCCAACAAAAAGATCAGGGAAAAACGGCTTTGCATGTTTTTAATATTTTTAATTAAACTCCTTAACAAAAGTAAAATAATTTAGAGAGTGTCTGGAAATTCTAAGCCGGAGATTCAAGGTGCGGGACCAATTTCCTTGAATTAGCCCATACGATCCGGGAAGATTTACCACTATACAAATGGTAACTATGGATTAAAGCGTATATGCAGATGAGCGGAAAGAATGGGTTGATGGATGGAGTAATCCACCTTACGTGTATAATTTCTGCCCGGGTCATACCTGAGTTCCAGGCCAATATATTTATAAGTAATCCCGGTGCCAACGATGAGCATAATACCATGTACAGCATAATCAGGGATAAAAGACTCCACTTCTGATTTGGTTTCACCATTCCGGAAATTGACAGTCGTTTTTTTGTTTTCGGGTGAGATCAGGAAACTATTTGAAATCCCTGCACTCACATAATACTTGAAATCACGGTTTACGAAGCAATACCTGAATGTATTAACAAGTGTAAGTGTATTGGGAGCAAATTTCTGGGTGACTTCATAAAAATCCCTTTCCGGGTGACCGAGTGTCGTATCGGGCAGGTGCACAAAGGAGTTTGCTGTATACTGTGAGAAAGAAAGTTCAGAAAAGAAGTAACCTCTTTTTTCCAGGGCGGGGATGGGAACATCTAATGTAACGCCCGCATATTTTGTATAGGATGGTTTAAAATTGAACTCAGGATCATTGAGATCATTGCTGCGGAGTTTTCCGTAGCCGATACCTACCATCATCCCAAATACATTTTTATTACTCTCGTCAAGGAATTGGTTTAGCCTGGAACTTTGATTATACTTAACAATAAATGGTTTCTGTTCCCGAAACACCGGTAAAACCTGTTGAGCTTTCCGATTCATGTTCAAATAGCCCTGATTCAAACCAATGGCTGTCCTTGTTCCACTAAAATAAATGATGTTAGCAGAATGCACCTGAATGACACATGTAACCAGAAGGATTGCAATTGAAAAAGCCAGATTTCTTCTCACGATATTAAAGTACAGTAACAATAACCAAAGATAAATAAAAGCCTTATGGTTAGATTAAATAATGAAACATCTCTTCAGATAATCAGCGGACACTAATACCTGATTCTCCAGCTTGCGATGGCCATAACACTCCAGTGATTAACATCCGTATCAGCCCATATTACAAGCTGTTCAGGGCTTGTATATCGGAGTTCCAATCCAAACCTGGTGAATTGCACACCCACAGAAACCGGAATTACTATCCTGTATTTATAAAGCTCATTGGGATGGATAATTTCACTTTTCATCCGAATAGGCATGGATGCATCCAGTCCTGCACCAGCATAAGTTTCAAAATTTTTAAAATATCTGTTATACTTCCCCATAGCAACCAGGTGCAATTTTGAATATTTAATTTCCCCGACTCTTGTACTAAGATTAGTCATTGCTTCAGTTGAATAATACTGATAGGATAACTCTGTCATTAAGGAATATCTATAGTTAAACAGATGTAATTTATTTTCCAGCTTAAAGCCAATTAGCAAAGGAATGTCAGGGTTGAACTTATAGACCTTTTTATTTGAAAGAACATCAATGTATTCAAATTGTCCAAAACCAATTCCTGAATTTATAAAGAATGAATATTTATCCTGAATTTCAGAAGCATGATACCCGTATAAACCATCGGTGTTAGATGTTCTATCTGAGTTCAGGTTCTTTGTGTGCATATCCGGCTGCAGGCTGTCATTCACAGACTGGGCAATAATTCCGGGGATGGCTATTAACAATAACAGCGACAGAAGGCTAAAGAACTTCAGATTCAAGATTCTTAAATTAAAAATGATAACTAACCATTAATAACAGGGCTTGATGAGAGGCATCATTAAAACTGTATTTGGTATACTCCCTGGGTGGATCAAACCTCAGCTCAAACGCATAATTTTTATAGTCTGCACCTATTCCAACAATATATGAGATATGATACTTAACCAGGTCTTTAGCCACTTCCATTTCTAATTCAGATTCAGTCTGACCTAATAATGAAGTTTTGATAAGTTTATTTTTTGATGTAAGAATATAGGAGTTTGATATACCTAATGTGAAATAGTACAAAACGGGAGATTTATTTGTACAAATTTTAATATTATTGGTGAGCATTAATGAAACCGGGGAAAAAACCAGGTTTTCTGTTATATCAACCGGTGCCTGGAAATAAGTACGGGTCGACCTGGACTGATACCAGTCAAGGCTAAGCAGATTTTGGAATTTGACATGACCATTAAATTTCGTCGGGATAATTTCGTAAAACCCTGAAATTCTTAAAGGAACATCAAAACCAAATTCATACGCTTCCTTATAAGTGTTCGCTTTTAAATAATTGAACTTTCCGATTCCAGTGCCAAAAGAAATGCCGAAATAAGTTTCTGAAATCTTTGACCCTGGACGGCTATTTTTAAGAGAAGGATCAAAGTAATAGTTATAATTATCAACCAACTGGACAATTTCCTTTTGTTTATAGGCTAACCTTCCAATTTCTCTTTGAATTTCCGGCCAATCCGACATGAGATAACTTAATTGACCTTTGTACTTAGCCAGATGAATTGAAGAAGGTACTCCACCGGGCACATAATCCTGATTATGATTGTTACTTACATTTTTTAAACTATCTACTTTATTGCTGTTTCTTTCATCATATTCATATCCATCATAAAAATAAGTATAGTCAATCAATGGAATGATGGTATCATTGGTTTTAGAAACAAAGAACAGTTGTCGTCCGCCCCCTCGTAAATATGAATAGAGATTCATTCGCCCACCACTCATGAGTTTGAGAAATACTCTTTCTACTCTCAAATCGGGTTCAGGAACCTGGCGAAGTGATGATAACTCAACAGGAGAATAGTCTACGGGTACTATTGAACTAAAATAATAACCATTTTCATGATCATAGAAGCAAAAAATATCTTTAGTATCCAATATTCGTGGAGAGTTGCCATCAGTCGGAATAAAGTTGATTTCAGTACTTCTATTGATTCCATATAAATCTGAAATCCGTCCCCAAATTGTATCTCCTTTCATGGTCACAAGATATCCTTTTGCAGGATTGTCAACCTGGGACACAGCGATTAGTGCGAAAGATATCATTAATAATGCAAGGAAAGTGAGTCTTTTCATATGACATTTGTTATAAGTACATGAAATATATTTAGAAACTGTCTAAAATCATTAAAATGCAGTACAAAAAGAATTCAGAATTCAGGAGTCAGAATAGCCGGCATAACTCATTCATGGCAGCTTTGTTTTCGCAAACCTGCCATGACTGAGTATAAATACAAAGATGAAAAAAAAATGAAGCCTGAAAAGTAAAAAGCAAAAAAAAACCGGCCAATCGGCCGGTTTTCTTATTGCAATAGCATACTAGTTTACATCCCACCAGATTTTAGTAGTATAGGTATCCTTTGAGGAAACAGCGCTATAATTATCAGCGTTCAATTGTTTTTCACCACTTGGGTAAACAAAACGAACAGGAGGTAATTTTTGAGAGCTGGAAGCATCCTGAAGGAAATTAAGAGCTGGTTTATCCAACCTGCGGAGTTCTGCCCAATTCTGAACCATTTGCAGAATACCAAAATGGATCCATTTCTGGGTAGCAATGAGGTTTACTTTATCAGAATTTCCATCCCAGTTAATCGCTGAAGAAGCCAGGTAAGCAGTTACTTCTGCCTGGTCGAGAGCTACTTCAGGATCTTTTGAGAAATTAAAGAAATTACGCATTCCATTCAAAGCAAAATAGAAATCGATGGATTGTTTAACCCCATTTTCATAAGATGATTTTGCATCTCCTGAAACCCAGCCTTTCTGGAAAGCTTCGGCTTTAATGAAACTGATTTCAGCTGCTGTGAATAAAGTTCCTGGTAAAGTATTGTTACGGCTGAAAGTAGCTGAGTCATAACGGGCTACTTTATTATCAGCAATAAAAGTTTCCTGTGTTGCTGCATTAGCAGTTGGATCAACTCCAAGATATTCGCCTAATGAAGGTTCGAAATAAACCCTGAGACGTGGGTCAGTATTGGCTTTCATCATGTTTACCATGAATGAAGGAGCATAATTCTGGGTTCCCCAGGTTTCAAGTCCATCTTTTATACCATCACCATGCTGATTCTGACAAGCAAACAAATCTGGTCCCTTGGCATCAATAAGAATATTCTGGGAGTTATCTTCTACAACAGGATATTGTGAAGGGTTACCAAGAATAGAAGCCATTTCTGATTGTGTACGTGATGCATTAACATCAGAAATACGAGCCAGGAAGCGAAGCCTCAAGGAGTTAACATACCTTCTCCAGGCCAGAACATCACCATCATTCAGGTAATCTTTCTGGGTAAATGAACCGGCAAAAGCAGGTTTTATGGAAATGGTAGCCAGTTCGTCGGCAATGCTCTTCAGGTCATCCAGCATAGCTGCATAAATATCAGATGCATTATCGTATTTTGCAAGTGATGCACCCAGGTCACCACCATTCACTTTCAGTTTTCCGGCTTCTGACCATGGAATATCACCCCACATGGTGACAACCTGTTCGGTTTGATCATAGAAGAAAACCTTTGCTGCAAGGTAAAAGATCCGTTTATCTGTTTTATCATCTTCTGATAAACCGTTATACAGGTCTTCCAATTCGCGGAAGTTACGCACTACACCATAATAATTGGTCCAACGGTCTTCCATAGCAGCTGATGAGGGCAGGTATTGGTCATTACCATTTACCCATCCAAAAACCTGGGTATAATGACCCATGGTTGAGTTTTCTACTACGAAATATCTCCAATACCAGGGCATGGTATAGAGGTTAGCTGACTGAAGGACACCTGAGAAGAAATTTTCGACTGTCGCCGTCGATGTTTTGGACGGATCTTCATAGAGTTCCTCTAGCTTCGACTGGGAACAACTATTGAAAACCACAACCATCGAAGCAAACAATATTGTAGTTATAATTAGTTTTTTCATATGAATGCTTTTTTTTCGTTTACAATGATTTTTCAATAATTAGAAGCTAGCCCTAACTGAGAAACCGAGGCTCCTGATAGCTGCACTGGATCCTGAATCAACAGCCTGGTTGGTCCAACGTGAACCAATAGCAACTTCGGGGTCAGCATTTGGGAAAGTCTTATAGAGATAGAATAAGTTACGTCCTATAAGAGATACGGTCAGGCTCTGGAATCCGATTTTTGATGCAAAATCTTTTGGAAGATTGTATCCGATAGCAGCTTCCCTGAACTTGATATAACTGTTCTCATAAACTGACTTATCGTAACGGGTGTTAGGTGCCCAACTTCCGTTTAATCCCCATGTGAAGGTAGTGAGATAATAGCTGGCAGCATCGATGATCACGTCATTGGCTGAGCCGTCAGATTTAACACCATCAAGGATAACTCCATCATGGAAAACTCTTTCACCATTAGGACCCTGTTCGCCGGAAGCTTGGGTATATTTTCCGGTTTCACCATCCACATAATAAGCAACACCACCATTGTCGGCATCACGATATTCCATTGTATTCTCGAACATACCGGCACCTGTCATGTAATGGTTTCCAAGTGAAATCATATCACCACCAAAACGGAAGTCGATAAGGAAATCAACATAAAAATTCTTTACAGTTACAGTATTTCCAAAACCTCCGGTTACTTTTGGAGTAAAGTTTCCAACTTTCTTCATTTCAGTGAAATCAACTTTATAGTAACCAGCATCATCAATCACTGGTTTACCGGTAGCTTCATCAACATAAGGAATATAAGTGATAAAATCACCCATAGCTTCACCTACCCTTGAAACGAGACGCATAGCATCAGCATCATAAGAAGCATGGGTAAGCACTTCCTGACCGTCATTTAAGCTCACTACTTCGTTCCTGTTCATGGCAAAGTTGGCCTTGATGTCCCAACGAACATCAGGAGTCATAACCGGTGTGCCATAACCAAAGAATTCAAATCCGTAATTTTTCAGCGTTCCAATATTGGCTAACATGTTGTTAAATCCGGTTGAAATTGGAATCGGAGCGTCAAGGATCTGGTCGATGATACGGCCATTATAATAAGTAAGGTCAACACCTAAACGGTTTTTGAAGAATTTGGTTTCAACACCGATTTCAAATTCCCTCTTTTCTTCAGGTTTGATATTTTCATTACCGTATCCTGCAGGCAGGTTATTGTAAATGATGCTATTGATAGCTGATTGATTATAGGCGATGGATGCTTTATACCTCTGAGGAGGAACACCCACAGCACCATAAGAAACGCGCAGTTTACCATAATCCATCATGTCAGGCATTTTGAAAGCTTCTGAGAAAATGAAGCCCATATTCACTGAAGGATAGAAAGTACTGTTCTTGGCAGGAGGAAGAGTTGAGAATCTTTCCTGGCGTGCAGTTACTTCTAAATTGAGGTAGCTTTTAAAGTTCATACCCACTGTACCAAGGATAGCAGAAGATGCTTGTTCCCATCTCCATGAGCTGCCCCAGATAGTTCCTACAGAAGCATTGCTGTGGAACCAGTCTTCAACACTTAAACCACCTGAGGTACCTGAACCCTGATAATAACCGGCATCATAATTGCCGGTGATACCAACATTAGCTACCAATCCAAAATTGTCAGTCAATTTCTTGTCATACATAAGGAGAACGTCACCATACAGTGATTTGTATGTTTGATTACCCTGTGAATAACTTCCTGAGTTTCCTAAGAATAAAGGAACCTGGTTACGGTTCTTTGACTGTTCGAAGATAGCAGTGAAATCTGTACCGGCTTTCCCACGGAGTTTTAAACCAGGAGCAAGTTCTAAGGTATGTGTAATACTACCAATGATACGATCGTTGAATTCATCGTATGAATCCTCTTTAGCTCTCCAGATGAATTCCATGAGGTCATATGCACGCATGTTGTATTTCAGGTTTTCATCAGGAGTAAAACTTGGATTAACACCTGTAACATATTTATAATCCTTACTGGTTTTGTATTTGTCATAATACCAGTCCATATCATCAAAACGGCTGAAGAAACCACCATAGTTATTGGTAATACGGTTGATCTGTTCCGGACGGTTATGAGTGAACTGATTAACATAATTCACGATAATAGTGGTAGTATTCTTACTATTAGCTTTAAGAGAAGCATTTACACTGAATGAATTTTTGTGATGCTTTCCACCAATCTGAACGGGGGTATAATCAGAACGTGTATAAGAAACACGAACATTTGACTTTTCAGTAGAGTTTGTAACGGCAACATTATAAATACCATTACTACCAGCCTGGAATAAATTCTTGTAGTTGTCTTCGTTGGCAACATAAGGATGTACCTGGCTATCCCATCCAATAACATCGCGGCCGTCGAATTTAGGTCCGAATTGTGCATAAGACCTGTATATTGGCCTAACCATGGATGTACCATTCACAGTTTCAGTTAACCAACCGTCTTCATCAGCACCAAAACTAACCATGTTTGTACCACGGTCGTAACCTGGTCCATAAGAGTTCTGGAATTTTGGAAGTGTAGTGGCTTGTTCAACAGTGTAGGTGATGTTGGCTTCAACACCAAGACCTTTTTTCACGCCTTTTCCACTCTTGGTGGTAATAACAACAACGCCGTTAGCACCGGAAGAACCATACATGGCACTTGCAGAAGCACCTTTCAAAATTGTAAGGCTTTCAATGTCTTCAGGATTGATGTCAATTAAACCGTTTCCACGGATGCGCTGATCTCCCCAATATCCATCATTGTTGCTTTCACCAACACGGATAGGAATACCATCAACAACTACGATAGGAATAGATGTACCTCCGATTGAATTAAGACCACGAATATTGATATTCACAGCACTGGTAGCACCACCAGGTGCGCTGGATACCCTAACACCAGCTGCTTTACCATACAAAGCAGAACCAAAGTTTGTGGATCCTGTATTGGTAAGTTCCTTGGCATTTACCTGGGCTACAGCATAGCCCAGAGCTCTTTTCTCACGGGAAATACCTAATGCGGTAACAACAACTTCTTCCAGAAGCTCTGCAGAAGGTGCAAGGGCAACATCAATGGTTGTTGATGTACCAATGGCAGCTTCCTTGCTCTCATAACCAATAAAGGAAAATACCAAGGTTTGACCATTGGCACCTACCTTAATAGAATAGGAACCATTCATGTCAGTAACTGTACCCGTGGTTGTACCTTTCACCACAACATTTACACCGGGTAAAGTAGAGCCATCCTTGGCATCAGTAACTTTACCGGTGATGGTCTTTTGGGCAAATACAATCTGCCATGAGCAGAAAAGTATCAGCGCCATCAAGAGTGTCACTTTTTTCATAAGCACTTACGTTTAATGTTTGACTTGAGGTTTGTTTTTGTTGAAACTATGATTCTAAATAAAACTTTTTCCTTTGAAGCTGCTAAAATATAAAATTATTTAGGAACTTTTAACAGTCTCTTAATTTTATTTTGTGATTATGCACCTTTCATTGTAAGTTATAATACTATCTATTTGATAATTAGTTATTTGAAACAACTACTCTCAAACTAAATTTATGAACACCCCAGGAATTCAGCTTTTAAATCATCTTTTACTGATAATATTTCAATGTATACCTTAAATATAACCAATAATATTTTCACCACCAAAAATATTCGGCATCTCACTTAGTAAGAATATATTAAACACTGATTTCAGACAATAAAATAAATTTCTGGTGTGAATTTCTACTCTATTGATCAAACCATCCTTCATAAACTTTTCAAGCTGTAATGCCTGATATTCATATATCTAACAGCCATGCCAGTGTTTATCACGAATATATTCTAATCTTCATAATTATTTTAACTATGTAGTGGTTGATTATTAATTTTTTTGTAAATTTACTCCCGCTTACTAAGAACAAAGCAAAGAATTCACCCATTTGATCATTTGATTTTATTAATCATATCTAAGTGCAAATATTATGACAGCAAGGCTGCTCTTCGGTCCTTCGTCAACGGATACAAAGGCCAATTTCACTAAAAAGAATGCACTCAAACTCCTGATTCTTGAAGAGTTATATCGTCATGGATGTAGGTCGATTCCTGAACTCAGCAAGATCATCCGCATGAGTACCCCTACCATCACAAGGGCGATTGATGAATTAATTGCTGATTCATTACTCATCGAAGAAGGCATCGGATCATCAAGTGGAGGAAGAAGGCCAAACCTATACGGAATCAACCCCTCTTCCCGCTATGTCCTCGGTATCGACATCTGCAGATACTCAGTAAGGTATGGTCTTTTTAACTTTCATAACGAACCCGCCGCAGAAATCAGGGTTCTTAATGAAGGCCTTGAGACCACTAAAGATATTATAGGTGCAATTAAAACTGCCGTCGACCAGTATATCAGGGATGCCAATATCGATGAATCCAAGTTAATGGGCATAGGAATCGCCCTTCCGGGTCTGATTGACATCCATACCGGGATCAGTTATAGTTACCTCCATGAGGACAAACCTCTTGCCAGTTTGTTTGAGGACCGTTTCCACCACCCTGTATTCGTTGAACACGACACCAAAGCGATGGCCCTGGGGGAACTGGCATTCGGACTAGCGATGGGTAAACAAAATGTCCTCTGTCTGAATATTGGTTCAGGGATTGGTCTGGGGATGATCCTGAATGGGAAACTCTATCATGGAAACTCAGGCTTCTCCGGCGAATTCGGACATATCCAGGTTGATCCCGATGGCACTCTCTGCTATTGTGGGAAAATCGGTTGCCTCGAAACTCTTGCTTCAGGTACAACAATGATCCGCAACGCAAAGAAAGAAATTGAAGCTGGTGCAACTTCATTAATCAGTTCACTGGTGAATAATGATCTGGAGAAAATCAGCAGTGAAATCATCCTTTTGGCTGCTCAACGAGGTGATCAGTTTGCGATCAGCCTGCTGTCAAATATCGGAGAGCACCTGGGCAGAGGCATCGCTGTATTGATCCATCTCTTCAATCCCGAACTTATTATTATAGGTGGGGAATTGACGAAAGCTGAAAACTACCTGATTGACCCGATCCAGCAGAACCTGAATAAATATACGATTTCAAAGATCAGACGCGACGCTCAGATCATAACCTCAAGCCTTGGAAATAATGCCGGCTTATTAGGAACTGTAGCTCTTGTGATGAACAAGGTCTTCGTTAAGGAATAAGCACTACCCGACCTGCCAGAAACTGTCTTTATGCTTAAAAAAGCCAACTTTACGGCCATCATGGCCTTTCTAAGTATACTTTTTGCTAAAGCGCAGCCTATAGCTTTACTGAAATCGGGATTCCCGGCATTGCCATCCCTGGCAGAAATCAACTTACTTTCATTCCATTAGATGATGTTTATCAAAACATTCACTGAATCATGAACCTGAGTTATTATAATTCCCCTCTAAATAACAGCTTCCTTCTTGAGGAAGATGCCTTCTCAACACGCTTTGAAAAAGTCCCTGTCAGGGTTGCTGATTCAGCACTTCAAGCGTCAAAAGCCATTGCCCTTAAAATTGCTGAAGCCATCAGGAACCGCCAATCTGAAAACAGGATGCTGGTCCTGGGACTCGCTACTGGTTCCACACCGGTAATGGTGTACAATGAATTAATCAGGTTGCATAAGGAAGAAGGATTGAGTTTGAAGAATGTTATCACTTTCAACCTGGATGAGTATTTCTCCCTGCACCCTGACCATTCTCAAAGTTATCATCATTTCATGTGGGAACGGCTATTCAAACATGTGGATATCCTTCCTGAAAATATAAATATTCCAAAGGGCGATCTTCCTCTTGATGAAGTGGCTGCGTTCTGCAATGATTATGAGCAAAAGATCAGGGAATCCGGTGGAATAGATATCCAGTTGCTGGGCATAGGTCGTACCGGCCATATTGGTTTCAATGAACCTGGCTCAGCTTTTAATTCAAGAACCCGCCTGGTAACCCTTGACCGGCTAACCCGTATTGACACTTCTGATTCTTTCAACGGGGAGGAGAATGTTCCAAAATATGCCATCACCATGGGGGTTGGCACTATCATGTCGGCCAGGGAAATCTTTTTGATGGCATGGGGTGAATCAAAAGCAAGTATAATTAAGAAAGCGGTTGAGGAAAGCATTACGGATACCCTACCCACTTCGTACCTTCAAAATCACCCGAATACTACACTAATCCTTGATAAAGCAGCGGCATCTGAATTAACCCGGTTCAAAACACCCTGGCTTGTTGGCACATGTAAATGGAATGACCGCCTCATCAGGAAAGCTGTATTATGGCTCTGCCTGAAAGCTGGCAAACCCTTGTTAAAGCTCACTGAAAGAGACTATAATGACAATGGGATGAGTGATCTGATCACAGAACATGGCCCTTTCAGCAAGATCAATATCGATGTTTTCAATGACCTTCAACATACCATCACCGGTTGGCCGGGCGGCAAACCGGGTGTTGATGATTCTACCCGTCCGGAAAGAGCACTACCCTATCCTAAAAAAGTAGTGCTTTTCAGCCCTCACCCGGATGATGATGTTATCTCTATGGGGGGTACCTTCGCCAGGCTGGTTCAGCAAAATCATGAAGTTCATGTAGCTTACCAGACTTCAGGGAGTATTGCTGTGAGCGACGATGATGCTTTGCGTTACCTGGATTTCGTCAGGAATTACGAGGACATATATAAAATAGGTATCCAGGGCGCTGACAGGATCTACGAAGAAACACGCGAATATTACAGGAATAAGCATAAAGAGAGCATAGAACCCTCTGAAATGCTGTCGATCAAAGCTGCTATCAGAAGAGGAGAAGCGCGGGCATCATGCAGGTATATCGGACTTCCGGAAACGAATATACATTTCCTGAATCTTCCTTTTTATGAATCAGGAACTGTGAAGAAGAATCCGGCAGGTGAAGCAGATATCATTATTACCATGGATTTTCTAAGGGGAATAAAACCCCATCAGATCTATGCAGCAGGTGACCTGAGCGACCCACATGGAACCCACAGGGTTTGTATTGATATAGTAATTGAAGCTTTGCAACGGATGAAGGATGATGACTGGATGAAAGACTGCCGGGTTTGGCTCTACAGGGGTGCCTGGCAGGAATGGGAACTTGATATGGTTGATATGGCTGTCCCTCTCAGCCCTGAAGAAGTTGAGATCAAACGAAATGCCATCTTCAGGCATCAATCCCAGAAGGATGGTGCCATGTTTATGGGATCAGATAAAAGAGAATTCTGGCAGAGAGCAGAAGAACGAAACAGGAATACTGCCAGATTATACGATAAGTTTGGCATGGCAGAATATGAAGCCATAGAAGTATTTGTAAGATATGATGTATATTGAAATGGATAGGAAAAGAGCTCAAATAGTATTAATCCTACTTAAATAATTGCAATATGGGCAATACGATTGCTGATTTTCAAAGAAAAAGAAGAAACTACCTGGTTTCGTTGATCATAATCGGGGTTCTTTTTTTCATTTTTGGATTTGTGACCTGGTTAAATGGCACTTTAATTCCATTCTTAAAAATTGCCTGCGAATTGAATGATCTTCAGGCATTGTTTGTGACTTTTGCATTTTATATTGCCTATTTTGTGATGGCACCCCCTTCTTCCATTGTTTTACATAAAGTAGGCTATAAGAATGGGATGTCGCTGGGACTCTTCATCATGGCCATTGGTTCACTCATATTTATCCCGGCAGCTTTAAACAGAACCTATGGCCTGTTTCTGGCTGGTTTGTTTGTGCAGGGAACCGGGCTGGCTTTACTCCAGACTGCTTCAAATCCATATATAATTATCATCGGCCCAAGGGAAAGCGCTGCTAAAAGAATAGCCATCATGGGTATTTGCAATAAAATAGCCGGTGTGATCAGTCCTTTAATTCTTAGCTCAATTGTTCTGGCCGGTGCCACAACCATTGTGGATAGCCTGACTACACTTGAAGGTGCAGCTAAAATTGAAATGCTCGACAACCTTGCAAACAGGGTGATTCTACCCTATGTTGTGATTGCATCTGTATTATTCTTGCTTGCCATTATGATCCGGTTTGCACATCTTCCTGATATTGATACTGACAAGGAAGAAACTTCTCCTGACGAGGTAACTACCCCAAAAACAGCGTGGTGGCAATATCCGCATCTTATTCTTGGCTTCCTTGCCTTATTCCTGTATGTGGGAGCTGAAGTAATTGCCGGCGATACAATAGGGCTATATGGTCAATCGCTTCGAATCCCGCTGGATGAAGCCAAGTTTTTCACAAGTCTCACCCTTGGTTCTATGGTACTTGGATATATCCTAGGCATCATACTGATTCCCAATACCATAGGACAATCACAGGCATTAGCTCTCAGTGCTGGACTCGGCATCCTATTTACTATGGGTGCAGTTTTCACCATCGGAATGACCAGCATTGCCTTTGTTGCACTTCTCGGACTTGCCAATGCTATGATGTGGCCATCCATATTCCCCCTGGCAATTGCCGACCTTGGAAAATTTACAAAAGCAGGATCTGCCTTGCTGATTATGGGTATAGCAGGTGGGGCAACCATGCCCTTATTATATGGAGTAATTGCCCGAAATATCAGTAATCAACAGGCTTACTGGATTTTAATGCCCATTTATCTCTTTATTCTATTCTTCGCAATCAAAGGGCATAAACTCAGGAATTGGAAGAGCTGAAAATAACCTGTAAATAATTAATTTAAACAAAACAATCGTTCCTGATATGAAACCTACGTTATTAGTAATGGCTGCCGGAATGGGAAGCCGATATGGCAGTCTGAAGCAGATCGACCCTGTTGGGCCATCAGGAGAAACCATCATAGATTATTCCATTTTCGATGCCATCAGGGCAGGTTTCGGCAAGGTAGTCTTTATCATTAGAAAGGATATTGAAAATGATTTCAGGGATGTTTTTCTTACAAAACTTGCCGGAAAAATTAAGGTTGAATATGTTTTTCAGGAACTTAATATGCTTCCTGATGGGATTCAGGTTCCCGAAGGCAGGGTAAAACCCTGGGGAACAGGACATGCGATACTCATGGCAAAAGATCTGATCCATGAACCCTTTGCAGCCATTAATGCAGACGATTTTTACGGAGCAGGTGCCTTCCAGGTAATGGCTGACTACCTTAGTTCAATCACTCCAGGGCAACAGACTGATTTTTCAATGGTTGGTTATGACCTTGCCAATACAATGAGTGAATATGGCTCAGTCTCCAGGGGGATTTGCACTTCTGATGCAAACGGATGGCTCATGGAGGTGACTGAAAGAACAAAAATTCAGTTTATTGCTAATGGCATTGCCGATGTCCAGGAAGAAAACCTGCAACTACCCTTGAATTCAAACGATATTGTTTCTATGAATTTCTGGGGTTTCACCCCCTCTTTCTTTGATTTGGCAGAACCAATGTTTAGTCAGTTCCTCAGGAATAATATTACAAACCTGAAATCGGAATTTTATATTCCGTTTGCTATTGATGAGTTGATAAAAACTGGCAAGGCGCGCGTAAAAGTGCTCCAAAGTCACGATCGATGGTTTGGCGTTACTTATAAAGAAGACAAACCTTTGGTTATAGAGAAACTTGTAAAACTAACCAGGGAAGGAATCTACCCCGAAAAGCTATGGGCATAAACTATGATGGAAAAGGATTTAGAAATAATTGCCCGACGTTTTAACATCAGTGGTGAGATCATCGACATCACTGCAGTTACTACAGGACATATCAACGACTCGTACCTGATCCGTACCCGGGGCGATTCGTCGGGTTACTTCCTTCAATGGATAAACAGCTATATCTTCAAGGATGTAAAAGGTCTTATGAAGAATATTGAAATGGTCACTCTTCACCTTGGTAGTAAGTCTCACACTTCACACAGGGATGGATACCGGGTACTGGAACTGGTACCTGCATTGGACGGGAAAACCTTTATCCAGGATGAAAAAGGTGAATTCTGGCGCATGTATTATCATATTCCAGGCACTCATGTTTATGACGTAGTTGAGAATGAAGCTATTGCATATGAAGGAGGAAAAGCATTTGGAAGGTTTATATCAGACCTTGCCGATCTGCCAGCTTCAGAACTCACAGATACCATCCCCGATTTTCATAACATGGAAAAACGGTTACTGGCTTTCAGGACATCTATTGATTCTGATCCGGTGAATCGGAAATCTGAAATTTCTGAAGAGATCCGGTTTATTGAAGAAAGGGCAGAAGAAATGCTGAAGATTCCGGCACTTATCAAAAATGGGTCTATTCCTATGCGGATTACACATAATGACACAAAATTCAATAATATTCTTTTCGATTCTTCAAACAAAGCGATCTGCATTGTCGATCTGGATACTGTAATGCCTGGAAGTGTATTATTCGATTTTGGTGATGCCATCCGCACAGGAGCCAACACTTGTTGTGAGGATGAAAAGGACCTGAGCCTGGTAAATATCAATCTGCCCATTTATGAAGCCTATGCAAGGGGATTTATACAGATGACTCAACGCAGTCTGGTTGCTGGCGAAATCGCCAATCTTGCATTTGCCGCACGCTTTATGACATTTATCATCGGATTGAGGTTCCTGACTGATTTTATTGATGGAGATCCTTACTTCAGAACAAATTATCCAACCCATAACCTCGATCGGACCCGTGTACAATTCAAATTGATTGAAGCAATGGAAAACAACTCAGAAGCCATGGAAGAAATCATCATAAAAGCATGCCAGAATTGTAAAGGAAATAATTGATCTTATTAATTGAAATCATAAAATGAAAAACATTTTAACGCTCTTTGCCTTCCTATTCTGCATCATGGTTAGTTTCACAGTGAAGGCGCAAAATATCCGGATTACTCCCCGACCAATGGAAATAAAGGAAGGTTCAGGCGTATTTCCTTTAAAACCATCTACCCGGATCCTGGTGGATGCAGGTAATAAAGAAATTCACCAGATTGTCAAACTGATTGTTCAGAAAATCAATATGGCTGGAGGGCCCTTACTCAGTATTGGCGAGTATACTCCTGAAATGAAGATAAAAAACGCAATTGTACTTACCTTGCAAGGCGCTGATCAAACACTTGGTAAAGAAGGTTATACACTGGACGTTACCACGAAAAGCATAGTCATGAAAGCAATTTCCAGCCAGGGCCTGTATTATGGCATGCTAAGCTTTCTTCAGCTACTCCCTCCTGAGGTGGAAAGTCAGGAACCGGTAAAAGCTGATTATGTCGTACCTGTCGTATCCATCAGGGATATGCCTCGCTTTCCTTACAGAGGTTTGCACCTGGATGTTGGCAGGCATATGTATCCTGTTTCATTTATTAAAAGATTCATTGATCTGATGTCGATGTACAAGATGAATACCTTTCACTGGCATCTGACAGAAGACCAGGGTTGGAGGATTCAGATCAGGAAATATCCACGTTTAACCCAGGTTGGATCAACACGTTTAGCTACAGCAAAGGGGAAGACCAGTGAATTTGATGGGGTTCCTTACGGAGGATTTTACTCTCAGGATCAAATTCGTGAAATCGTAGCTTATGCTGCTGATAAATTTGTTACCATAATCCCTGAAATTGAAATGCCTGGTCATAGTGTTGCAGCATTGACGGCGTACCCACATTTATCATGTACCGGGGGACCTTTCCAGGTAAGGCAGGAATGGGGTGTAGCCGACGATATCCTGTGTGCAGGGAACGATTCAGCCTTCATTTTTGTCCAGGATGTGCTTACTGAAGTGATGGAACTTTTCCCTTCGACCTATATACATATAGGAGGTGACGAAGCACCTAAAACCCGCTGGGAAGAGTGTCCAAAATGTCAGAAAAGGATGCAGGACGAAGGATTAAAGAGTGAGATGGAACTCCAGAGTTATTTTATCAAGAGAGTGGAAAGATTCTTAAGTTCAAAAGGCCGCCGTTTGATAGGATGGGATGAAATCCTGGAAGGTGGACTTGCACCTGAAGCTACTGTTATGTCCTGGAGAGGGATGCAGGGAGGTATAGATGCAGCAATGCAGAACCATGATGTGATCATGACACCCACTGATTATTGTTACCTTGACTACTACCAGGCTGATCCGGCAACAGAACCATTGGCGATAGGTGGAATGCTCACACTTAAAACCGTCTATTCGTTTGAACCTACTCCTCCTGTACTTACCGCTGAACAAGCAAAGCACATTCTTGGAGCACAAGGCAATGTCTGGACAGAGTATATTAAGACTCCTGAAATGGTTGAATACATGACTTATCCCAGGGCTATTGCATTGGCTGAAGTGAATTGGTCACAAAAAGATGCCAGGAACTGGGATGATTTTGTTCAACGGATGGAAAATCAGTATAAGCGCCTTAGCTACCTGGGAGTGAATTATAGTAAAGGTTCCATGCAAACAGATATCACTACTGTCAGGGATTCTATCCAACACAGGAACCTGGTACTGATCAGCAGTGAAACCAAAGGTTACCCGATACATTATACGATTGATGGAACTGAGCCTAATGCATTGTCAATTCCTTATTCAGCTCCTTTCGAATTAAAATCGAGCAGTATCGTAAAAGCAGTGATGGTGAAAGACGGTGAAGTCATAGGCCAATCAAACGAAAGAAATATCACAGTCAACCAGGCTTCCGGCAAACCGGTAAAAATACTTAAACCTTATAGTTTCAAATATCCCGGAACGGGGGATCAGGCCATGACTGACGGGCTAACCGGCACAGCCTCTCTCAAAACAGGCTGGCAGGGTTATGAGGGTACAGATATGGAAATTGTTGTTGACCTTATCACCCCATCTGACTTACATAAAATCAGCACAACATTTATACAATCCATTGGATCATGGGTGATCTACCCTGTTGAAGTGGAATTTTTACTCAGTTCAGATGGTGTTTCATTTCAATCGGCTGGTAAAATCGAAACGGCTCCACAACCCACAAAGGGAAAAGCAGAGAGGGAATTTTCGATAGAATTTCCTTCAACTAAGGTCCGGTATATCAAAATCAGTGCAAAAAACAACGGTGTTTTACCTGAATGGCATGAATATAAAGGTGAGAAATGCTGGATCTTTTGTGATGAAGTAATTGCTGAATAGTCAAGCCCCCGGCAACCCATTTTTGGTTACATCTCTTATCTATAGGCGTTATGAAGAGACATTCTTCCATCCTTTTATTGTTGTTAATCACATTAACAATCAGCGGTTCATGCTTTGGTCAGGGTTTTCCATTGACAAAAAATGGGACAACAACCAGCCGAATTGTACTTGCTGAGAAACCACGGCCGGCAGATCTTTACGCAGCGGAACTCCTGAAAAATTACGTGAAGAAAATTTCCGGGGCTGACCTTCAGGTAGTAACAGACAAAGAACCTGTTATCCCATTTGAAATTATCATCGGGTATTCGAACCGCACATCTGCTCAGGAGATTCAAACATCGAAAATCAAATTAGCTCCTGATGGATTCATGATTAAGGTAGAAGCCGAAAAAATATTCATTTTGGGTGGGGAGCATAATGGAAGCATTTATGCTGTCGTAGAATTGCTTGAGAAGGAACTCGGATGCAGGAAATATAGTCCGGATACTGAGTATATTCCTTCTGTTCAATCCATCATTCTCAAAACAAAGCTCATTTCGGATCAGCCAAAAGCATTGTTCAGGATAGTAAATGGACATTTCTGTAAGGATGAAACCTATAAAGCCTGGCAAAGACTGGATGACATTGAAGATGTTTTCGCAGATGGTTATTATGTTCACACTTTTAACAGACTGATTCCATGGGAGAAATACTTTCAGAGCAATCCTGAATATTTTGCCCTGATGAATGGCAAGCGAATTATTGACCAGCTATGCCTGTCAAATCCTAAAGTCCTGAAACTGGCTATTGCAAAACTGAAAGTAGAAATGGCAGCTCAGCCGCACAAGAATTTGTGGTCAGTGAGCCAGAATGATAATTTTTCCTATTGTCAATGCCCTCAATGCAGTAAAATAATTGCAGAAGAAGGTTCTCCGGCGGGACCTATTATCCGTTTTGTGAATAAAATTGCCGAACAGTTTCCGGATAAAACGATTTCTACGCTCGCTTACCAATACTCGCGCCAGGCCCCAAAGCTTACCAAACCCAGGGAAAATGTTCAAATCATGCTGTGCACCATTGAGTTAAACCGCTCAAAAAGTATTGAATCAGACCCGGGAAGTGCCCAGTTCCTGAAGGATATCATCGACTGGGGAAAAATCAGTAACCACATCTATCTGTGGGATTATACCGTCAATTTCTCCAATCATATATCTCCATTCCCTAACCTTCATGTTCTGCAACCCAATATTCAGTTCTTTATAAAAAATGGTGCCCTTGAGCATTTCCAGCAATCCAATACAGACAAGGGCCATGAATTTTCCGAACTCAAAAATTATCTGATTGCCAGGCTCTTGTGGAACCCTGATGCAGATGCGGATTCCATTGTCAACGAATTCCTGAACGGGTATTATGGTGCCGCAGCACCTTTTATAAGGGATTATATTGACTTACTTGAGTCAGAGTATAAAAAATCAGGCCAGGTATTGGACATATACGGTTCCCCTGTGTGGAATGCTGATGCTGCCCTTTCCGCTGAAAATATGGCCATCTATAACTTCCTTTTCAATAAGGCAGAAAAGGCTGTTTCCACTCATGATGAAGCGCTTCAACATGTCAAAGTGGCCAGGCTGCCTATACAATTTGCGGCAATGGAAATTGGAAAAAATGATATGTTTGGGGTTCGTGGCTGGTACCAGGAAGCACAAGGAAAGTATCACCTCAGGCAACCTATGAAAGATATGCTGGAAGCTTTTTATCTGACCTGTAAAAATAATGGGGTAAGAACCCTGTCTGAAGCCGGTCTTAGCCCTGATGATTATTATAAATCCACCCTCAGGTTTATCAATGTCCAGGTTGAAAATAACAAGGCATTTCATAAGAAAGTTGAATCCACCCCTCTCCCATCACCAAAATACAGCAAAGGTGATATGAGCACTCTTTCCAATGGTGTGCAGGGTGCCAATGATTATAAAGTACATTGGCTGGGATGGGAAGCCCTCGATTTTCAACTTAGCCTTGACCTGGAAGAACTCACAACTGCCACATCTATTCATATGGGCACCTTATATGACCCTAAGAGTTGGATATTACACCCTCAAAGTGTAAAATGTGAGGTCTCAGCTAATGGGAAAGACTGGAAAGAATCCGGTTTTATTACAGTTGATGGGGATCAGAAAAAGGAAGAAGTTACCCGGACTTTTAATTTTACAGAGAATCTTACCAATATCAGGTATATCCGGCTCACTGTCAAGGGTACCAAAGCTTTGCCGTCATGGCATCCTTCTGCCGGAGGAGATTCCTGGGTTTTTGTGGATGAAATCGTGGTTGAAAAATAAGATTATCCTGTCAATCCACAATTTGCCAGGTTCTATTCATACTGATAATCTGACAGTTACTTGTCAAGCAGGAAAAGCATTTAATTTTTGTGTATCTTGATCCTTAAATCAGGGACTCTTATCCATACAAACATTTATCATGAGAAAGTGTGTGAGCTTATTGCTGCTGTTATTCATTTCAGTATCCGTACTGCAGTCTCAAACCATTAAACATGTCCTGTTAATCGGGCTCGACGGGGTTTCTTCCGAAGGATTCCAGTATGCTTCAACACCTGTGATGGATGACCTAATCAGCAAAGGATGCCTGTCATTGAAAACCAGGGCTGTACTGCCTACTGTCAGTGCTCCGAACTGGGCAACTATTCTTTCGGGTGCAGGACCGGAACAACATGGAGTAACCTCCAATGAGTGGAGCATGAATAATCAACCCTATGAGCCAACCATAAAAGATGATGCCGGGTATTTCACCTCCATATTCACGGTAATAAAGAAACAGCAACCAAAAGCCATAACCGGAATGTTTTACGACTGGGACTGGATTGGCAGCTTTATTAACCCTGTTTATCTCAATGAAAATAAGTTTATTACAGGATATCAGAACGTAACTTCAGCAGCACGGGACTTTATTAAACAACAAAAACCATTATTTACTTTTGTCTATTATGGGCATCCGGATGAAGTAGGTCATCAAATTGGGCATGGAACTCCCGAATATTTCCAATCTATTAACGATGTAGATACTGAAATCGGCAAACTGATTACAACTTTAAAAGAAACTGGTTTATATGCATCCACATGCATACTCGTGGTATCTGATCATGGAGGTATAGGGAAAGGCCATGGGGGTGAAAGTAAAATTGAGTTAGAGGTGCCATGGATCATTTCCGGTCCGGGGATTGCAAAAAATAAGATCCTGAATGGACCTAATGACCAGGCTAATACAGCCCCGACCATCGCAAAAACCCTTGCTTTAAAAACACCTGTTGAATGGATTGGACGTCCTAACAAAGATGCATTTGCTTTAGCAACTGACCCAAAAAGCAAGACATCTGCCTGGGTTCGCAAACCCTTTTGCTCCTTGAAAGAAGGTGTATATTCATCACCCCAGCCTGTCGAATTGAAATCATTATCTCCCGAATCAATCATATACTATAGCCTTGATGGAAGTACACCCGGGAAAAATTCGAAAAAATATACCGGTTCTTTTACCCTTTCGGAGGATGTTACCCTGAATGCGGTTGCAGTTATCGGAAACAATTCCAGCCAGGTAATCACCCTTAAATTCAGTTTCACTGAAGGCATTCACTCTGCCAGTCTCAAAACTCCGCCTTCTTCAAAGTACCCTGGAAATGGAGTCAATAGTTTATTTGATGGTTTGATTGGATCTGCCAATTATAAAGGCAAACAATGGATGGGTTGGGAAGGTGATGATTTTGAAGTAGATATTGATCTTGGAGAAATCAGGAAGATTGAAAGTATTGGACTGGATGTGCTCCAACTGCCTGCAAGCTGGATATTCCTGCCTTCAAGAATAGAGTTTTACAGTTCTGAAGATGGGATTCAATTTATTGAACAAGGCGCTTACAATCCAGCGGATGTTGATGACCTCCGTAAAGATGGGCCTGTATTGCTGGCCAGAACTTTTGAGAGTCTGAATACCAGATACTTAAGAGTTAAAGCCTATAATACCGGTACCTGCCCCACCGGCCACCCTGGAGAAGGTCAAAAAGCCTGGCTATTTATCAGCGAGGTGGAGATTGAATAAGCAGGCAGCTATTAGTTAGATCAGATTACACTATTTTTGTCAAGAGAAACAAGTATCATGCAATATACAATTGTTACAGGGGCAGCTGGTTTTATAGGCAGCTGCATGGTGAATAAACTGAATAACCAGGGACTCACGCAAGTGGTTGTTGTCGACGATTTCAGCATTCCTTCCAAACAGGGCAACCTTGAACATAAGTCGATAGCACTGAAAATCCATCGCAATGAATTCTTTGGATGGCTTAAGGAAAATGCCAGCCAGGTAGCTTGCATTTATCACCTGGGAGCCAGGACCGATACCACAGAATTTGACAAATCCATTTTCGACAGGTTAAACCTTAACTATTCAAAACAACTTTGGGATATCTGCACTGTTGAAGGAATTCCTTTAATATATGCTTCATCAGCAGCCACCTATGGAATGGGGGAATATGGGTATATTGATAATCATGAGATCGTTGAACAATTAAAACCACTCAATCCATACGGGGAATCTAAAAATGATTTTGACAAATGGGTTTTGAAACAGTCAAACACCCCACCGTTCTGGGCTGGTGTTAAGTTTTTCAATGTTTACGGGCCCAATGAATATCACAAAGGGAGAATGGCTTCTGTGGTATTCCATGCGTATCATCAGATCAGGGAAACCGGGATGGTAAAATTATTTCGTTCACACAAGGAAGGTTATAAGGATGGGATGCAACTCCGGGATTTTATTTACGTGAAAGATGTTGTTGATGTCCTCTATTTCCTGATGCAGAAAAAGCAGGAATCCGGATTATTTAACCTGGGCACAGGAAAAGCAAGGGCATTCCTGCATCTCGCTGAAGCTGTTTTTGCTGCACTTGGCAAACCTGCAAACATTGGATTTATTGATACTCCAATAGATATAAGAGACAAATACCAGTATTTCACAGAAGCAGACATGAACAAAGTGATTGTCAGGATGGGCTTCCCTTCACCTTTCTACACTCTGGAAGAAGGTGTTACAGAATATGTGCAGCAGTACCTGGCAGAAAAGAGGTATTTCTGATCACAACAGATTGATCTCCACAATGTTTGTTGCCAGTTTATAAGAGTCCGGAGAAATTAAAATTATTAACCTCAAAGACAATCATTTTGATCATAGCCTTGATTTCATCAGGGCTGCACTGGGATTCTATCCTGATATCACACTGCGTTTTACCATCAAAAATAAAACACCTGGCAAAGGTTCTTTGACTTGCCTTGACTGCTGATTCAACACAAGGACTCGTTACATCAAAGAAACAGAGTTTTCCACCAGTCACTTCTTCTGTTTTAACCTCTGACACTTTAAGGTTTTCACCATATCCCCCGTTTTTGTATTGCTGACAGATGTCTGTGAGTTCATCGGTATTCTTCTGCCATTGTTTTTGCAGTTCAGAAGGAGATGAAATCATTCCAAGCATCATTTTACCTGTTTCATCATTGTTATTATACCAACTCATAGCCACTTTGATCTCTCCCACTGTTTCCTTTGAGCAGGAAGTGGTTTCAGTAACTTGTCCGACATACTCAACCCTGACCATAAAGGGAGGCATAGGTTGGATTGTTTCAACAGGGTTAATGACACCTTTGGGAATCAGTTTCGATATTCTTGAAGATGACTGTGCAAAAGAATATAATGCTGCCAGCAGTATGCAAGGAAACAACAGATAATATTTTTTCATCTAAATAAATATTTCAAAGGTTAAAGCTTAATAAATTCGACTCTCCTGTTCCTGGATTTATTGATCCCGGAATCATTTGCAGCCACTGGTTGCGATTCACCCTTTCCATCGGTTTCAATCCTTGCAGCATCAATTCCATATACATTTATAAGTTCATTCTTTACTGACACGCTTCTGCGTTTTGACAGATCAAGGTTCAATGCATCTTCACCATCCGAATCGGTATGCCCTACAATTTTGATCCTGACTGCAGGATTTTCCTTCAACACTGCTGCAATCTCTTTGATCGTAGGTGCTGATGCCGGCTTTAGTTTATCTGAATTAACATCAAACAAAATCCCATATGAAACCAGCTTCCCTTCAGTGATCAGTTTACTTCTCATATCGGGCAAACCGGCGGCCATTCTGAAATTTGCTATCATTGGAATGATTTCATCGGATTCAGAATCCAACCTGAAGAACTTATAAGTATAGCCAGAATTTAACCCCCGTGGAAGGTCCAATACCTTACTTTCATTTACATATAACCGAACACGTTGTTTCTGAAACCAGAAAGCGAAATGATATTTTTCATTTGGTTTAAACTGGAAGGCCCCGATTCCTTCATCACCACCCCATTCCCTGTTCTCCGCCCAGTTATTCCAGGAGACCCTTTCATTCTCAGGCCGAATTCTTAACCCCGCATTGCCGGGTTGAGTGCCATTGATCACATTACCTCTATCGGCAGAAGTCAGGAAAATGGATAATGAAAAAAGCTGGTCATACACCTGGGCATAAGAAATCAGGTCAAATTCAACAGTATAATTATCAGTAAAACTTTCATTTACCTCAGGCAGGAAGTAGCCTTGTTTCGACAATAAAAGCCACCTTCCTTCAAATTTATCAGATGTTACTACCTCCCCGCTTCCGTTTGTATTCCATGCCAAAGGGAAATCACCAATTGCTACATCTGTGAAATCATCATAAAAAATGACTTTTTCACCCGGAATAAAATCAAACTTGGAGGTCAACTTATTCTCAGATTGCTGAGCAAAGCAAATAAAACTGAGAAAAACTAATAAAAGTGTAATCAGGTTTTTCATAATGTGGATTTAAGTGACATATATCAGAGTCTTTTATATTGACATTTATTACTATAATTAAAAATTGTAACCAATCATTTTGGTTGTCAGCTTACTTTTCAAGTTCACTCCTGACTTCAAGCAAGAATCTTCTGACTTTTTGTAATGAATGTATTATTTCCTGTTTATCCGGGGTATGAGTCTTTTGTTTCCTGATTTGAAGCTTTGCACCTTCCAGTGTATAGCCTTTATCCTTAATAAGATGGAAAATGATATGGAAATTATCTACATCTGCCTTAGTAAATAATCGATTCCCCTTATTATTCCTGTGAGGTTTAATAATATCAAATTCATTCTCGTAAAATCGTATCAGAGAAGTATTTACTCCAAACATCTCAGCAACTTCACCTATCTTAAAGTATAACTTTTCTATATCTTTTGTTCTTAATGGCATTTCAATGATGGATAAAGTGAGAAAAAGTGAGCTAAAGTGAACTAGAGTGAGCTAAAGTGAACTAGAGTGAACTAGAGTGAGCTAGAGTGAGCTAGAGTGAGCTAAAGTAAACAAGGTGACTAAAGAACTCCAACATAATAGTCCAATAGTTGAGCCGAAGGCTTCCCCTCGGGAAATTGAAATTGTGTCAAATTGTCGAATTGTCAAATTGTCGAGCCGAAGGCTTCCCCTCGGGAAATTGTCAAATTGTCGAATTGTCAAATTGTCGAATTGATCAATCCAGTGTTTGAGACGGATTCTTTGATTGTTCAATCATTGCTTGATATTCCTGGGGGGTGATATCGTTAAAGAAGAAATAAATAGGATTAATTGGCTGACCATTTTTATGAACTTCATAATGAAGATGAGGAGATGTTGATTTACCTGTATTTCCTACAAATCCAATAACTTCTCCACGGGTTACTTTTTGCCCGAGTTTCACTTTCATCCTTGAAAGATGAGCATAAAAGGTTTCATATCCAAAACCATGATTTATCTTGATACACATCCCATATCCACCCCTGTTGTATTCAGCTTCTGTAATTACTCCGTCACCTGTGGCATAGATAGGCGTGCCCACAGCTGCAGTAAAATCAATACCCTCATGCATTTTAGTTACCTTGTAAAAAGGATCAGTCCGGTATCCAAAATGGGATCCAATCCTGCGAAGGTCGTGGAAATTAACAGGTTGTATTGCCGGAATGCTGGCTATCACTTTCTCCTTATTCTTGGCTAATTTGAAAACCTCATCAAAGGATTTGGATTGAACATAAACCTGGCTTGAAATTTCATCCAATTTCCGGGAAGTACTTTCAACAATATCAGTATTACTCATTCCTGTGAGGCTTGCGTAACGATCTGCACCGCCATATCCGGCTTTCCTTACAGATGAAGGAATGGGTTCTGCTTCAAAAATTACCCGGTAAATATTATCATCCCTGTCCTGAAGATCATCCAAAACAGCTTGTGTTTGGTTCAACCTGTCATTCATGATCTTAAACTGGAGTTTATAGGCCTCCAGCTCATTCATTAGAACTTTTTCACGTGGAGATGAAAAGAAATTATATGCCAGCACAATAACAATTACACCGAATACCAATCCAAAGGCGAGTGAGGAAAGCCATCTTTTTAGCCTTTCCTTTATACTCACCTGAACCCGCTCTATCTTTAGCGACTTGGTATTGAACTGGTAACGGATTTTAGCCATTGGCTTTGTATCAGTTTTTCATCTAAAATAAGGCTATTATCCTATGCCTAACGGCAAAAATAATTATTTACCTTAAATTTGCAGCCTTTCCGACTGTGAAGAATTGTTAACACACCCTTTAAAAGTAACATCTTTAAGAACATAAAGCAGTTGAAAAACAAGATAGAATTATAAATGTACTAAAGAAAATAAAACCAGGTATGACAAGTATTGAAATCCGGCAGACTTTCCTTGACTTTTTCAAATCCAAACAACATGAGATCGTTCCTTCAGCCCCAATGGTTGTTAAAAATGATCCGACGCTTATGTTTACCAATGCAGGAATGAACCAGTTCAAGGACGTATTCCTTGGTAATTCACCTGTTAAATTTCCACGGATTGCTGATACTCAGAAGTGCCTAAGGGTTTCCGGGAAGCATAATGATTTGGAGGAAGTTGGCCACGATACTTATCATCATACCATGTTCGAGATGCTTGGAAACTGGTCTTTTGGCGATTACTTCAAGACTGAAGCTATATCCTGGGCATGGGAACTGCTTACCGATGTTTATAAAATCGATAAGGACAGGCTATATGTCACTATTTTCGGTGGAGATGCTGCTGATAACCTGCCTGAAGACCAGGAAGCATATGAGATTTGGAAAAAATATATTGCTGAAGACAGGATTCTCAGGGGCTCCAAGAAAGATAACTTCTGGGAAATGGGAGATACAGGCCCATGTGGCCCCTGCTCCGAAATTCATGTGGACATAAGGTATGATGCCGATCGTAAACTTATCCCCGGTGACACCCTTGTGAACAATGACCATCCTCAGGTTATCGAAATCTGGAATAATGTATTTATTCAGTTCAATCGTCAGGCTAATGGCTCATTGGTTCTGCTGCCTTCCAAACATGTGGATACCGGCATGGGATTTGAACGTTTATGTATGGTACTCCAGGGAAAACAGAGTAACTATGATACAGATGTCTTTACCCCTATTATCTCAGAAATAGCAAGGCTCTCAGGAATTCCATACGGACAGGAACCTAAAGCTGATATCGCCATGCGTGTTATGGCCGACCATTTACGTGCCGTAAGTTTTGCAATCGCGGATGGTCAGTTGCCTTCAAATGTAAAGGCCGGATATGTGATCCGACGAATCCTCCGCAGAGCTGTCAGATATGGTTATTCTTTCCTTAATATCAGGGAACCTTTTATCTTTAAACTGATCCCTGTACTGGAACAGCAAATGGGGCCCTATTTCCCGGAATTAACATCTCAACTCACTCTTATTCAACGTGTAATATCTGAAGAAGAACAATCATTCCTGAGAACGCTTTCCATTGGCATTCAGAAATTTCATCAATATATTGCTGCAGGCAAAGGGGAAAAATGCGTGCAAGGTGATTTTGCTTTTGAAATGTATGATACCTATGGATTCCCCATTGATTTGACTCAGCTGATGAGTCGTGAAATCAACTGGACTGTCGATATGGAGAGCTTTCTAAAAAGGCTCGAAGAACAGAAAAACCGTTCAAGGCAGGATGCTAATGTAGAAACAGATGATTGGGTAGAACTGATACCTTCCGATAAAAGTGAATTCCTTGGATATGACACCATTGAAGCAGAAGTCAGGATTTTAAAATATAGGAAAGTAATCGCTAAAGGTAAGGAAATCTATCAGCTGGTTTTCGATAAAACGCCATTCTATGCTGAGAGTGGTGGACAGGTGGGAGATACCGGAATTGTTGAATCAACTTTTGAAAAAATTGAGATTTTTGATACCCGCAAGGAAAATAACCTTGTAGTCCATCTTTCAGAAGTACCCCCTCAAAACCCATTAGTCCCTTTTATAGCAAAGGTTTCGTCTGAAAAAAGAACTCAGACAGCCAACAACCATTCAGCCACTCACCTTCTCCATTATGCTTTGAGAACGATTCTGGGTGCTCATGTTGAGCAAAAAGGTTCTTACGTGAGTCCTGACCACCTGAGATTTGATTTTTCCCATTTCCAGAAATTGAGCCAGGAAGAAATCTCACAGGTAGAAACCATGGTAAATAAACTAATCCGTGAAAATGACGCCCTCGATGAAAAACGTGCGGTTTCAATGAAACAAGCTCAGGAATTGGGTGCTTTAGCCTTTTTTGGTGAAAAATACGGAGATCAGGTGAGGGTGATCCGGTTTGGATCTTCTGTTGAGCTTTGTGGAGGAACACATGTGAAAGCAACCGGACAAATCGGCTCCTTCCGCATTGTAAGTGAAAGTGCCATTGCTGCTGGCGTTAGAAGAATTGAAGCAATTACTGCTGCTAAAGTTGAAGATTTCATCCATGAGCAGGATTTGATCCTGGAACAATTGAAAAACCTGGTTAAAAACCCGGTAGATCCTTTGAAAGCGGTCCAGCAACTAATCGATCAGAATACCGATCTACGCAAACAACTTGATGCAATGAATGCTGAGAAAGCACTTCGGGTAAAAGATCAACTGATTGCCTCAAAGGAAAATATTGGTGGGATTCATTTTATTTCAACCGTTTCTGATCTTGATCCTGCATCCATCAAGGACCTCGCTTTTGCATTACGTGATTCTGTCGAAAATCTATTCCTCGTCATTGCGAATGAATCTGATGGAAAAGCCGGACTCTCAGTGATGATTTCGGATGACCTGGTTAAATCTAAAGGCCTGAATGCCGGACAAATAGTTAGAGAGCTTGCTAAAAATATCCAGGGAGGTGGCGGCGGACAACCGAATTTCGCTACTGCTGGTGGCAAAGACCCTTCCGGTATCCCTGCAGCTTTAAGCCAAGCCAGGAACCTTCTGGAAAATTTCTAGAATTTCGGATTTTTGATTTCGGATGTCGGATGTCGGATGTCGGATGTCGGATGTTTGATGTCGGATGTCGGATGTCGGATGTTTGATGTCGGATGTTTGATGTCAGATGTTTGATGTCGGATGTTTGATGTCGGATTGGATGTGCGATGATTTCGGATGTCGGGATTGTCCCGAAGGGAAGCCTTTGGCTCGGTTGGGGGCTTTTGCATTTTGCATTTTGCATTTTTCATTCTTAAGGAGTGAAGTACCTAATGGGGGGATCCGTTGCCGGTTCCATTTGGGCTTTCGGATATCGGATTGTGGATTTGGAATACCCCGAAGGGGAGCCCTAGGCTCATTTTTCATTTTTCATTTTTTTTCATTTTTCATTTTTCATTTTTCATTTTGCATTTTCATTTTGCATTTTGCATTTTGCATTTATCACTTTGCATTCTACATTATTCTTTTTTAATACATTTATATCTTCTTAAAACCTCAACATGTCAGGAATCATAAAACACCCAATCCAAACCCTCGGTTATCAATTTATCCCAAAAGAATATATCCCGGTTGGCAAGGATGAATACTACCTCCGCAACAGGCAAAACAGCTCCAATGGAAGATACAGGCAATTAACGGCCTATGAAATTGAAGTACTGGTAAAGAATCATAATACCTCTGATGACTGGAACAAACTGCTGGTATCAGATGCTTTCAACCCTGACCTGGTTAAAAACTGCAAGTTTTTCGGACTAGTCAGGATTGGGAACCTGGAACCCTATTACCTGGAATTCCACGATCTAAGGGTACCGGTCGGACTTTATAATAGTACCATTATCAATTGCGATTTCGGCGATAATGTGGTTGTAGATAATGTGAATTACTTTGCATACTATATCACAGGTGATGAAGTGATTATTGCCAATGTGAATGAAATTGCCACTTCCGATCATGCAAAGTTTGGAAATGGCATCCTGAAAGAAGGTGAAAGTGAAGACATCAGGATATGGCTCGAAATATGTAATGAAAATGCCGGTCGTAGCGTAATGCCATTCGATGGAATGCTTGCCGGTGATGCATGGCTTTGGAGCAGAAATCGCCATGATGCAGATTTACAGCGTCGTTTCAGGGAAATGACTGAGAAAAAATTTGATAATTTCAGAGGTTATTATGGAACATTAGGCAGCCGCACTGTTATAAAAAATTGCAGTATTATTAAGGATGTAAAAACCGGTACAGATGCTTATCTGAAAGGAGCGAACAAGCTTAAAAACCTGACAATCAATTCATCAGCAGAAGCTCCAACCCAAATTGGTGAAGGTTGTGAACTGGTGAATGGAATCATAGGCCTGGGATGCAGGATTTTCTATGGAGTGAAAGCAGTGAGGTTCATTATGGGTTCCAACTCACAGTTAAAGTATGGTGCCCGGCTTATCAACTCATTCCTGGGAGATAATGCCACCATTTCTTGTTGTGAAGTGCTCAACTCTCTCATATTTCCTGCACACGAACAACATCATAATAATTCATTTCTTATTGCTGCAACCATCGAAGGGCAAAGCAATATTGCAGCCGGTGCAACCATTGGCTCCAATCACAATAGCAGGGCTGCGGATGGAGAATTGATTGCTGAACGGGGCTTCTGGCCAGCTCTTTGCACCAGTGTAAAACATAATAGCCGCTTTGCACCATTCACGCTTCTAACAAAAGCAGATTATCCCGCTGAACTAAATATTACACTTCCTTTCTCATTGGTAAGCAATGATGTAGCAAATGACCGGTTAGTTATCATGCCGGCATACTGGTTTATGTATAATATGTATGCCCTGGACAGGAATTCATGGAAAACCGGCGACAGAGATAAACGACCTGAGAAATTACAATCGCTGGAAACAAATTACCTGGCTCCTGATACAGTAAATAGTATGTTCAACGCAATTACAACGCTGGAAGTACTTGCCGGGAAAATGGTTTTGACTGAGCCCCCTACAGGAAAAACTTATTCCAGAGAAGAATACCAGGTGAAAGGAAAGCAATTGTTCATTGATAAAGACCCTCTTGTCAGGGACTTATTAATTAATGGCAATGAATTTGAACATGGCCACAGGAAATGTCTTATTGTGAAAGCTCAAAAAGCCTGGGAGACCTATCAGGAGTTCATTCTGATCTATGCCGTGGAAGTATTGATAGAATACCTTGAATATCACCCTGATATGAATTTTGAAGTTTTCACAACCTTACTTCAAAAAACCGCAAAAAGAGAACTATTTACAAATGTAGGTGGACAATTGATTTCAACTTCAGAACTTGATCTGATGAAACAAAAGATCATCGATTATGAAATTGTCAGTTGGGAAGATGTACATAAATTTTACCATTTGCAGACTGATCAATATCCTGCTGCAAGGCTGCTTCATGCGATAAGTTCTTTAAATGAACTTCTAAAACCTGCAGAAGTTGGCAAGGAGTTCGTTACATCCTTATTTGCAAAATATCTGGAATTTAAACTTAGAATTGTTAATGAAATCAAAGATTCAAGGGTGCGCGATTATGAAAACCCTTTCCGTCAAATGACCTATCAGAATACGGAAGAAATGTATGCAGTAATGGGAAATCCTGCTAAAAACAGCTTCATTAAAATGCAGAAACAGCAATTTGAAAAGACGCAATTAAAAGTTAGCACATTATTAAAAAATTGGGGACTTGAGTAGGATCTGTATTCAGAATTAAGATTAATTCCCCCCTGACCATAGTTATTACCAGGAATAACTCAATTTAGTCAGTCCGGTAGGATTTTAGATTCCAAAAAATGCAAATAACAATAACTTTAAAAGTCACTTAGTTTAATATTTTATACTAAAAGATTAAACATTTTTGCTTTTCTCATGTTGTATAACGAAATTGCGCATAAATTTTGCCACCAACATGATTAAATATTCAATTAAGGACCTGGAGAAGCTTACTGGTATTAAAGCCCATACCATTCGTATCTGGGAAAAGAGGTATCATCTTGTAGATCCATCCAGGACAGCTACTAATATCAGGTATTATTCTGATGAGGACCTGAAACGATTGTTAAATGTCTCCGTATTAAACCGATACGGTTTCAGGATTTCAAACATTGTTTCAATGACTTCTGAAGAGTTGAATAGCAAATTACTGGATCTTTCAGAACAAGACCCTATGTTCAGCCATGAAGTAGAAAGCCTGGTTCTTTCAATGATTGAAATGGATGAACAAAGATTTGACAAAATATTGTCCTCATCTATTATTAAATTTGGTTTTGAAACAACGATTACGGATGTTTTGCATAAATTCCTTGAGAAAATAGGCGTATTATGGCAAACCGGCACAATAACACCCGCTCAGGAACACTTTGTATCGAATCTCATTCGTCAGAAATTGATCCTTGCAATTGATGGACAGCATGTTGCACTCCATTCAAATGCCAAAACTTTCCTACTATTTCTGCCTGATCAGGAATACCATGAGATGGGACTACTTTTTTTCCATTACCTCATTCGTAAGCACGGGCATCAGGTCATTTACCTGGGACAAAATGTGCCTGTTGCTGATCTTCCTGAAATCGCTGCTATCCGTTATTTTGATATCCTTTTCACCTCCATTACCTGCTCTTTACCCGGATCCGGTTTGCAGGAATTGTTGGATAAATTAGGTTCAATGTTTTCAAATAAGACGATTCTCCTGGGAGGATATCAGTTTTTAAGCAATGAGTTCGAACTTAAAAGCAACATGACCCTTCTTCATAATGTTGAAGAACTCGAAAACTACCTGAAACTACTCTGATTTTCTTAAAATTCCTTTTAATCATTCCGGATAATCTCCGCGGATGAGTGTTTTTATTTCCCTGAAAATGTGAATATTAAAATTTTATATTCATTTTTTAACATATTTTTCTTTCTGAATATATTGATTGTTTAATTTTTGATTGTATATTCGTGAACAGTTTTTATTCATTCTTAATAAACATAAGATTGAATAGTGGTCATTCTCTCATTAGTGTTAACTTTCATTAACAATTATTTAACACTATTTTTAATGATTCTAAATTATTTTGTTTAATTTTGCAGTGTGTTTACTTAAACATTGGCCTTATGACACAGATAGAATTCACCCATAAACTTATAAGTTTGCATGACAACCTTCATTATTATGCAAACATGCTTACTTCAAACCGTGAAGAAGCTAAAGACCTGATTCAGGATACTTATCTTAAGGCATTAGCAAATCGTGACAAATTTGCTGATGATACAAATCTGAAAGCCTGGACCTATACCATAATGAAAAACACTTTCATTAACAATTATCGCAGGAATCAGAAAGCAAATACCATCATCGACAGTACGGAGGATCTTTTTTATCTGAATATTCCCCGTAAATCTGAATTTGCTTCTCCTGAGTCAAAATTTTCAGAAAAAGAGATCAAGAAAAGTATCTCCCGACTTGCTCCTGATCAAAGATTGCCTTTCGAAATGCATAACGACGGATTTAAATATAAGGAGATCGCTGATAGTTTGAATATTTCTATTGGCACCGTAAAAAGCCGTATATTTTTCACTCGTCGCAAATTAATGGATAACCTAAAGGAATTTGCTGATTAAGCATTTCAAACTAGATCCTGATTACTCATTCAGCCACTTCTTTTATCGGATAGTGGCTTTTTTTATGAAAACATCAAGCGGTGCCCGGTTTTTTTCATTGCATTCCACTATAGTTACCAGGCCTTCAATGATGCCGGCACCGAAATAATCGATATCAAATATTGAATAGGGAGATTATTTAAAAAGCTCCACGCATATTACACTAAATGAATAGTAATGGTATTCTTCACCCCCAGGTTAAAGCCCTGCCACCAAGAATCTCCTGCTATTTAGCCTGATCTGCTTTCTGCAGGCTGAGTTTTAAGATGGCGAAAATCATCACTAATGCACTTACCCATTGAACGGGGGTCAGTACTTTTTGGTTGAAGAGATAATCAAACAAGATCGCGGACAATGGAAAGCATAATTCACAGATCGTAGCAAGCATAGCCCTGATCCGGGTTAAACCAAAATAATAGAGAAATATTGCACCCGATCCTGTGGTTAAGCCTATCAGTAGGAATATTAACCATTCGAAACGCTGAACACCCGAAAGCAAATTTAAGGAGCCGGTAATCAGCACAATCAACAGCATAATCAAGGTAGTGGTGCCATACCTGAAAAAAGTAGCGGTGAAAAAACTGTACTTCTGAAGCACTTTTTTACTGAAAACAGTGGAACTCCCAAAAGCAAAAGCCGCCAAAAGGGAATAACCGGCAGCAAGAGCTGTATTATTCCCGGAACTTAAATCAGGCATCTTCAATCCAAAGGTGAGGAAGTAACCTGCAACAATAGCCAGTCCTGACCAAATTGCAAAGTTCGACTTCATTTTCTCCTTCAAAAGGATCGCAGCTAAAGTTATCGCAAAAACAGGCTGGAGTTTCTGTAAAAGCACGACTACAGTTAAAGCCTTAAAATTCACAAGGAATAATGCCTTTACAATTGATAAAGTTCCGATGGCACCTCCAAATAAGGATAACAGGAAAATCATCAAAATATCACTTCCTGTAAAACGCTTCAGATGCCGGTATTCCTTAAAAAGAAAAAATTCATTAACAGGAATGGCAATGCGTGAAGGATAAATACTACCAGACTGATATCCAACCGGTAAAGCTGTGGAGTGAGCACTATTCCGTCAAGTCCCCATAATATGGCTGCAACACAAATAGCCATTGCCCCTGCAAAAACGGGCCTGTTCACTTTCATATCCTCTCTATATATATGTTCACGACCATTACCTTATCGGAAAGATCATACTCTCCAATACATCCTTTGGCTGGCAAAGATAATTGAAATGATCAAATGGTAAGGATTATACTCATTCCTGACAGGTTTCGCTATTTCGATAGAGTTTTACCGGGTAGTCAGTTATTTGAATTTAACCCTGTTCCGCTTGAATATGGAACCAAAATGAGTGTTGAATCATCGATATGAATAGCTTTTATCAACAAGCCCGTTAATTAATTAACAATAAGGTGCGAAAATGAATGAGACATTGTAAGATTATTAACTTTGTCACACCAAAGAAATGACGAATAAATTCTATAACTCAATGATAACCAACAACTTTATTGATCGGCACAACGGTCCTGGAAAGAAGGAACTGGCAAAAATGCTTTCAACAATCGGAGTAACTTCTATTGATCAACTCATAGAAGAAACCGTCCCCTCATCCATCAGGTTACAAAAGCCTCTAAATCTACCTAAGGGATTAAACGAATATGAATTCCTCGAGCATATAAAAGCTCTGGCTTCAAAAAACAAAGTCTTCAAGTCCTATATTGGACAGGGATATTATAATACAATCACTCCAGGGGTAATCCTTAGGAATATATTTGAAAACCCGGGCTGGTACACTTCTTATACTCCATACCAGGCTGAAATTTCACAAGGCAGGCTTGAAGCTCTGCTTACTTTCCAGACCATGGTGATTGATCTCACCGGCATGCCCATTGCTAACGCATCTTTACTGGATGAAGCCACTGCTGCATCAGAAGCAATGATTATGCTTTATAATGCCAGATCCAGGGAAGCGGTAAAAAACAATGCAAATATCTTTATGGTTTCCAGGAATCTATTCCCACAGACCATCGAGGTTCTTAAAACCCGCTCTGCTCCACTCGGAATTGAAGTGAAAGTAAGTTGTACAAAGGAATTCGATATGAATCCTTCAGTGTTTGGGATTATGTTGCAATATCCCAATCAATTTGGAGGCATCAATGATTATTCAGCAATCGTTCAAGCTGCCCATGAAAAGAATATTACTGTGGCTGTAGCGGCTGATCTTCTCAGTCTGACAATGCTTACTCCTCCTGGAGAATGGGGAGCTGATGTGGTTCTTGGAAGCACTCAACGTTTTGGAATTCCAATGGGTTTCGGTGGCCCTCATGCTGCCTTCTTCGCTACCAAAGAAGAGTATAAACGTTTTATCCCGGGCAGGATCATTGGCGTATCAGTGGATGCCCAGGGCAACAGGGCTCTTCGTATGGCTCTGCAAACCAGGGAACAACACATCAAACGCGAAAGAGCCACTTCAAACATATGCACAGCCCAGGCTTTACTGGCTATTATGGCAGGTATGTATTCTGTGTATCACGGACCTGACAGGCTTAGACAGATAGCCAGGCATATTAATATACTTACAGCAGTATTGGCCCAGGAAATGGCCCAATATGATTACAAACAATTAAATACCAATTTCTTCGATACCGTATTGGTTGAGATTCCGGAAGGTTCAAGTATGGATGCTATCCGTAAACTGGCAACTGAGAGCCATGTGAACTTCCGGTATATTGACTCTAAACAACTGGTAATCAGTCTCGATGAAACAACTACCCTGGAAGATGTAAACCTCATACTCCATATATTTGCTTCTGCCAGTAACAGGCAATTCTCTGAATTTGTGTGTGACCCGGCTGTTTGTGGACTCATGAGATCCTTTGATGAAAAATTTGATCGAAAGAGTGCTTACCTCACTGCACCGGTTTTTAATAGCTATCATTCGGAAACTGAAATGATGAGGTTCCTGAAGAAATTGGAGAACCGTGATCTGGCATTAAACCGTTCCATGATCCCTCTTGGATCCTGCACAATGAAACTGAATGCAGTGGTTGAACTTATGCCTTTGAGCTGGCCCGAATTTGGGGCTATTCATCCATTTGTCCCGGCAAACCAGGCAGAAGGCTACCTCAGCATGATCAATGAATTGGAAAAAGCATTATGTGAAATCACAGGTTTTACAGCTATCTCCTTCCAGCCTAACTCAGGAGCTTCCGGTGAATATACCGGACTTCTGGTGATTGCCGCCTATCATGCAAGTATGGGTCAAAGCCATAGAAATATTTGCCTCATCCCTGCTTCCGCTCATGGCACTAACCCTGCCAGTGCCGCTATGGCTGGAATGAGTGTGGTGGTTGTTAAAACCGATGTGAACGGGAATATCGATACCCAGGATCTAAAAGAAAAAGCTGAAAAGCATAAGGATCAACTGGCTGCCCTGATGGTCACCTACCCTTCCACTCATGGGGTTTTCGAGGAAAATATCCTTGAAATTGTCTCCATCATTCATGAAAATGGCGGACAGGTATACATGGATGGCGCTAATATGAATGCCCAGGTTGGACTTACCAATCCGGGTATTATAGGGGCTGATGTTTGTCACCTGAATCTCCATAAAACCTTTGCCATTCCTCATGGTGGAGGAGGCCCGGGTGTTGGCCCCATCGGTGTTGCCAGTCACCTGGTACCATTCCTTCCCGGGCATTGTGAGTTTAAGGTTGGCGGTGAACAAGCCATTTCAGCTGTTGCAGCAGCCCCATTTGGCAGTGCTCTCATTCTGCCAATTTCTTATGCTTATATCAAATTACTGGGAGGAGAAGGGCTGACTGATGCCACGAAATATGCCATATTGAATGCCAACTATTTGAGGGCTCGCCTGCAAGGACATTACAAAATCCTCTATACCGGAAGAAAAGGGCATGTTGCCCATGAGATGATTCTTGATTGCAATCAATTCCTGAAGACCGCAGATGTGGCTGTGATTGATATAGCAAAACGATTGATGGATTATGGATTCCACGCCCCAACAGTGGCTTTCCCTGTTATTGGCACACTGATGGTAGAACCTACTGAAAGCGAGCCGCTATCGGAATTGGATCGCTTTGCCGATGCAATGATTGATATCAGGAAAGATATTACCCTGCTTGAAGAGGGGAAAGTTGACAAATCCATCAACGTGATCAAAAAAGCCCCACACACAGTAGCAATGGTTACAGCTGACAATTGGGACTTTCCTTATTCGAGAGAAAAAGCCGCATTCCCGCTGCCTTGTGCCAGGGAAGATAAATACTGGCCGGCTGTTACCAGGATTGATGATGCTTTTGGCGACAGAAATCTCGTTTGCTCCTGCGCACCAATTGAGGACTATCAATAGTGACAATTCAAGATATTTAAACTCGCAACAAAGTACAGAATACATACTATCAACGTTTTATCAGGCCAATACATTCTAAGGCTCTGATAAAACGTTGTTGTTTTTTCCGGTTGAAAACTTAACCTGGCCATGTCACCATCCTTGTAAATATTGCATTAATTTTGCATCGCTTATAAATATGATGATCGCTTTTCATGAAAATAGCTCGAAATTCCATCTTTTATCTCACGACAATAGTGGTGTTTCTCATTTCTATATGGTTGATTTTGCAGAAAGGAAAGGATCTCGAAATTCTTCACAGAGGTGCCATAAATCCATCAACACTTAACCAGGAAATAACTCATGATTCAGTTGGTATTTGGGGGCAACTAACAGAGAGTGTTCATGAAAGCTTTCAACATCCCCTCAGTATTCTGCTCCTACAAATACTCATCATAATTCTGATCAGCAGGTTATTCGCTTTTCTCTTTCAAAAAATTAAACAACCTGCCGTAATAGGAGAAGTAATGGCCGGTATCCTTTTAGGACCCTCTTTTCTGGGTTTATTCTTTCCGGGCATTTTTACCTTTGTATTTCCGCAAGACTCATTAGTTAACCTTCAGTTCCTAAGCCAGATAGGCTTAATCCTTTTCATGTTTATTATTGGAATGGAGCTTGATCTCAAACTACTCCGTAATACAGCAGGAACAGCAGTATTAGTAAGTCACGCAAGCATTATTTTCCCATACCTCCTCGGAGTAATCCTGTCCTTGTTTCTTTTTGTTGATTATGCCCCTGCAAATATTGGTTTTCTCCCCTTTGCTCTGTTCATGGGAATTTCAATGAGTATCACAGCATTTCCGATACTTGCACGCATCCTGCAGGAAAGAGGATTGACAAAAACCCCTCTGGGTGTGATGTCACTCACTTGTGGAGCTATTGATGACGTAACCGCCTGGGCTGCCCTTGCTGCGGTGATTGCAATAGTAAAATCGGGCTCAATGATTGGAGCAATTTCTACTATTGGCTTTACTGTAATTTATATGGTCGTCATGTTGTACCTGGTTCAACCGTTCCTTATCAAGGTAGGGAAAATCTATATTTCAAGGGAGACGATCAATAAGACCCTGGTTGCACTCATTTTTGCCCTGCTGCTTTTCTCTGCATATATTACAGAAACCATAGGTATTCATGCTCTTTTCGGAGCTTTTGTTGCCGGTTTGATCATGCCTCACAACCTGGACTTCAAGAAAAACCTTATTGAAAAAATTGAAGACATAAGTTTGGTTCTTTTCCTTCCGTTGTTTTTCGCATTTACCGGCTTGAGAACTCAAATCAACTTATTGAATGAAGGCCATTTATGGCAGGTATTCTTCTGGGTTCTGGGAATTGCCATACTGGGAAAATTCGGAGGGAGTGCATTGGCTGCAAGGTTTGGCGGGTTATCCTGGAAAATCTCCCTCTCAATCGGGGCGCTGATGAATACCCGGGGTCTTATACAGTTAGTTGTCCTGAATATTGGATATGAATTGGGTATACTTTCGCCGCAGATTTTTGCAATCCTGGTGCTTATGGCATTGATTACCACCTTCATGACAACGCCTTCTTTACAACTTATTGAATATCTTTTCCAGAAAAAAGCAAGAGCTGTCGCAGATAAAATATTGCAACCCTTCAGGATTTTGATCTCGTTCGGACCTCCGGCAATGGGTAGTACCCTGCTAAAATTGGCTCAGCAGATTTCTCCACCAGATCCTAGCCTGGATAACAATCAATATGCTGCGATTCACCTGACTCCAAGTGCTGAAGTTCATCCGGCACAAGCTATTATCTTTGAAGAAGAGGGTTTTGCCCCGATACGAAAATCAGCCGAATCTGCCGGCCTCACAATAAACACAATCTATAAAGCAACCGATGATGTTCAGAATGAAATAGTTAGAACTGCCAATCGGGAAAAATATGACTTCCTGCTACTCGGCAGTGCCCGATCAGTATTTTCAGGTAATTACCTGGGAGGAAAAATTAAAAGAATGCTCGCAGACTGTAATTGCAACCTCGGAATTTTTGTTAATAAACAATATTCCGAAACAAACTCTGTCCTGATGTTAATTCCTGGTACTGCCAATACTTTTGCCATCCGCCTGATAAACAACTACATTGGTCGGAAAGAAACCAGCAGGATTACTTTAATCAATTCAAAAGATACAGGTCTTCCTCCAGAATTGCCTAGTGAACTATCTGAAGATTCCCAGGCAAAACTTTCCTTACTACCCTACTCTGCACTCATCCCGGAACTTCATGCAGAAAATGGATATGATCTGCTGGTTTTAGCCGTTGATGATTGGAAAGCCCTGTTTACGAATAAAAAATATGATCCTGAAATACTACCCTCCGTCCTGATTCTCAAAATAAAGAACTGACGCTTTCAATCTGCATGGGTTATTTCTCAAGGTTTTCAAGGCACCATTGAATCTTTCTGCCAGGTCCTTTCAATATCATGGTCCAAACCAACGCTATATCTGATAAGTCCTGCTGATAATCCCATCTGTTTTTGAACATCTTCAGGCACTTCACTGGAAGTACTTTTACCGGAATTGCTGAATAAAGTCTTGAAATAACCCAGGCTAACTGCAAGATATCCAACATCCTTCATCTCCATTAGTTCCATGAATTTGCCTGCACGTTCAGCAGTATTGAGGTCGATTGCAAGCATGCCACCAAAACCGAAATCAGGATTCATCAGTCGTTTCATAGCTGCATATCCGGGATGAGATTCAAGACCCGGATAAATTACTCTGATACCGGCTTCCTGGAATTTACCTGCTAAAAAGGATGCATTCCTGCTATGTTGTTGCATCCGGATATGAAGGGTATGCAAGTTTTTCAGAATAGAGGATGATCGCAGGGGATCGAGTACAGGGCCTAAAAGCATTGCAGTGCCATTATTCACATCAATCAGGGAATTGATGAACTCAGCTGAGCCACAAACAGCGCCGGCTACACAATCATTCTTTCCGTTGATGAATTTTGTCAGGCTATAAACCACCACATGAGCACCCAACCTGGCAGGGGCAATAATCATCGGTGTAAAAGTATTATCCACCACCAGTTTAATCCCATGTTTATTGGCAATAGTTGCCAAAGCTGGAATATCTGATATCTGTAACAATGGATTGGTCATCGACTCCGTATAGATGAGTCGGGTATTAGGGCGAACAGCTTTCTCAACAGCTTCTATATCAGTAATATCAACAAAGGAGACAGAAATATTGAACTTGGGAAGATAGTTCTGTAGAAATGCAAAAGTCCCTCCGTAAGTGGTCATACTCGACACAACATGATCCCCGCTGTTGCACATTTGCAATATTGTATTGGTAATTGCACCCATGCCGGAAGCTGTCACCCAGCCTTCTTCTGTTCCTTCCATTGCTGCCAGGGCATCTGCCAGGTATTTATTACTGGGATTCCAGTGCCTTGAATACAGAAAACAGCCTTCTGTCTCACCATGAAAGGTTTCAGTCATGGTTTTTGCCTGCATAAAAGTATAGGTAGCCGAATCAGTAATGGATGGATTCACATCCCCATATTCTCCGAATTGCTTCAGATCAAAAATTGCATTCACCGGATCATGTTTCATAAAGCCTGACATTAATAATGTAGTTTAGAAAGATAGTATTGGATCAGGGATGAGTTTTAATTAAACCCGATTTATTGTCTGTCTGAATAGCCCCTCCAATTACGAGGCAAATCTATCAGTATTTTAAATAATACCTGAAATATGTTACTATCTGTAACTATATTAAACATTTTATTTTAATTTCGAAACCTGAATCCACATTATTAGCGAATATTGTAACTAAAACAAACAATTATTTATCGATAACTGTCAATCTAAAAGTAGCCAAATTCATGAAAATAGATATGTTGGACAAACGCATCCTCGATTATCTCCTCAAGGATGCAAGGATGCCTTATCTTGAAATTGCCCGCCGGTGCAAGGTTTCCGGAGCAGCAATCCATCAGCGAATACAAAAACTGAAAGAATCAGGGGTTATTTCATCCGCCCAGGTGGTACTTTCACCTAAAGGATTAGGATACATGACTTGTGCTTATATTGGGATACAGGTGAATCTGGTAAGCACAAGTACTCATGATGAAGTATTCCGTAAAATCCGGCATATACCCGAAATCGTGGAATGTCACCATATCTCTGGTAAGTATTCCTTGCTCATTAAATTATATACGCAGAATAATGAGCATCTAAAAAAAATAATTGTAGAACAGATTCAATCCATCCCAGAAATTACATTTACAGAGACCTTTATCTCACTGGAAGAAGGTTTCGACCGACAACTTCCGGTAATTATCTGATTCCAAAGTCTATAGTTCCTTTCATTTTCGCACCGCTACCCATTCACAAACATCAATCGATATCCTGACATGGAAGGAATCATGAAAATAGATTACTTTTACCGTTGAAAACCAATCACTTTAACCAAATCTTATCATGAAAAAAACATTCATCATTGCCCAGATTTTCTTATTGATTGTTTTAATGGCCTGTAAATCAGGAAAAAATGGAGACATTCCTGAAGGGGCTAAAGAAGGAAGTACCTATGGGGTAAAATCAGGCATTATCAAATACAAGCCTATGAATATGATGGGCATGACCCTTACACAGACCGTCTTTTTTGATGATTATGGCAACCGCGAGACCAGGGAGATTATTACAGAAGGATCTATGATGGGTCAAACCATGAAAGTACATGCCTTTGATATTCGTGAAGGCCTGACTAACATCCATTATGAACTTGAAAACATGCAAAATGGTCAGAATATTGCTAAAAAGGAAGCTTATAAAGAATCCTTACCAAAGGAATTCCTTGCTCAGCAAAACCTGGCTGAACTAAGTGATGAATTGAAACAGAAGATGTCCTATAAAGAAGATGGAACCGAAACAATTGCCGGTATTAAGGGTACAAGATATACTATGATTCCTGATAGTTCAAACCCATCTATGATTGCTACTGGAGTTCATTACAAAAATGTTCCTTTGAAATTCGCTTTTGGAACAGTTGAAATGATTGCTGATAAGGTTGAATTTGATGTTACGGTCCCTGCCGATAAATTCAAAGTCCCTGCAGACTTTAAAGTGATTGAAAAACAGCTGCCGGATGAATTATTGAATGCCAATCCTGAAGATGAGAACAAGTAAAAAACAAATAATTTAAAGAAAAAACCGGCCCCAAATAGCCGGTTTTTTCTTTCTCATTCTTAATCGGTTTTAACTTACCTTTAATATTAGATACTTTGCAAATTATTGCTACCCGAATAATTCAGTTCCAAGAGACTTATTCACCAACTGAAGTGAGATAATCAACATTTCTGAAACAATCTTGTTAGATTTCAGGGTTTCCTTTTAGGCCATCCCTATTCATAAAATTGATACTTTTGTATTCAACTTAAAATGTGTTCTAAATGAACTATGATATTATTGTAATCGGCAGTGGACCAGGTGGTTACGTTGCCGCTATCCGTGCTTCACAACTTGGACTAAAAGTTGGAGTGGTTGAAAAAGCTGAATTAGGGGGTATTTGCCTCAATTGGGGATGTATACCAACCAAAGCCTTGCTCAAAAGTGCCCAGGTATTTCATTATGCCAGCCATTTGAGTGACTATGGCGTTAAACTTACAGGTGAAGTATCTGCTGAGTTGCCTGCAATGGTGAAAAGAAGCAGGGATGTAGCCGAAGGAATGAGTAAAGGGATTCAGTTCCTGTTTAAAAAAAATAAAATTGACCACATTCCTGGATTCGGGAAATTAAAGCCAGGTAAAAAAGTTGAAGTCACTGATGCTGATGGCAAGACTACAGAAATCACAGCAAACCATATCATCATTGCCACAGGAGCCCGGTCCAGGGAACTTCCGAATCTGAAACAGGATGGAAAACAGATCATTGGTTATCGTGAAGCAATGACACTGCCGGAACAACCTAAGCGTATGGTGGTAGTAGGATCAGGGGCTATCGGTTCCGAATTTGCCTATTTCTATCAAACCATTGGTACTCAGGTTACATTGGTTGAATTCCTGCCTAATGTTGTGCCCATCGAAGATGAAGAAGTCTCCAAACAACTGGAGAGGAGTTTCAAGAAATCAGGCATGAAGGTTATGACCTCTTCAACAGTTGAAAAGGTGGAAATCAAGAATAAAGTATGCATTGTCAGCATCAAAACAGCTAAAGGTGTTGAGACTGTTGAATGTGATATTGTCCTCTCAGCAGTTGGTATAGCTACTAATATTGAAGGAATTGGCCTCGAAGAAACGGGTATTAAGACTGAAAAAGGAAAAGTACTGGTTGATGATTTCTATAAAACAAATGTAGAAGGGTATTATGCTATTGGTGATATTGTTCATGGCCCGGCATTAGCACACGTTGCATCTCATGAAGGTATTACCTGTGTTGAGAAAATTGCAGGACTACATGTTGAACCCATCGATTATTCAAATATTCCTGGCTGTACTTACACTCATCCGGAAATTGCTTCAGTTGGTATGACTGAAAAAGCCGCTAAGGAAGCCGGTTATGAAATCAAAGTCGGCAAATTCCCTTATACTGCCTCAGGAAAAGCCAGTGCCTCCGGGTCAAAAGAAGGGTTTATCAAGGTTATTTTCGATGCTAAATATGGTGAATGGCTGGGTGCTCATATGATTGGGGATAATGTAACGGAAATGATCGCTGAAGTAGTAGTTGCCCGCAAACTGGAAACTACGGGTCATGAAATCATAAAATCGATACACCCGCATCCAACAATGAGTGAAGCTGTTATGGAAGCCGTTGCAGCTGCTTATGGTGAAGTGATTCATTTGTAATCCTGCATTCTGACAAATAGAAAATAATCCCATACACAATCACCTCATTTTAAGCACTTTATTCAACCTATGCAAATCGAAGCCACCTCCATTCCGGATGTAATCATCATTAAACCTGATCTCTTCCGTGATGAGAGAGGTTATTTCATGGAATCGTTCCATGCAGAAAAATTCAAACAGATGGGTATTGAAACCCGATTTGTTCAGGATAATGAATCCCTGTCACAAAAAGGAGTTCTCAGAGGCTTGCACTTCCAAAAGTCACCCTGGGCCCAGGGTAAACTGGTGCGTGTGATACAAGGTGCAGTGCTGGATGTTGCAGTGGATATCAGGAAAAGCTCTCCTACTTTCGGACAATGGGTTTCAGTAACCCTCAGTGGCGAAAATAAATGGATGTGCTGGATTCCAGAAGGTTTTGCCCATGGGTTTGTGACTCTGGAAGATAATACTGTTTTCTCTTACAAGTGCACTAACTTCTACCATAAAGATTCTGAAGGAAGCATACGATGGGACGATCCAGCCATTGGAATCAGATGGGATTGCGAAAACCCATCCTTGTCTGGTAAAGATACAATTGCTCCCTTGCTGGAAAATTGTGAAATCTTATTCCCATAATTCCTAAAGAACCTGCAATTCATAGGCATAAATTCAGGTTAATCTCATTTAGCCGGTTAATTTTCAGTGCTTAATAAATAAAATACACTTTATCCACCTTCCGATCTTACTCTATGTCCTGGAAATCGCTCGCAATTATTGCCATATCTGCCATCTGTCTGCTGGAAGGATTTCTTCTCTATGAAAATCAAAGAGAAAAGAAGAATGACAGTGAATATACCCTGGCTTATCAGCAGAATAACAGGATTTATGCTGTGCTCAGCCCATCAACACTGGATTTTGCAGGAGAACCACTCCCGATGAATCTTTATTATGTCAGGGAAGGTGTTGACCGCGAGCTACTTGTTAACTCTTATTGGCAATCAAATACATTATTGTTGCTGAAAAAAGCGAACAGGTACTTCCGAATCATGGAACCTATCCTTAAACAATACAATATCCCGGATGATTTTAAATACCTGGCACTTATTGAAAGCGGATTGAGTAATGTTGTGTCACCTGCCGGGGCTTCAGGGATCTGGCAGTTCATGCCTGAAACAGCTAAGCGATACGGATTAGAGATCACAGAAGAGGTTGACGAAAGATATAACCTGGAAAAATCAACTATAGCAGCCTGTAAACTGCTGGCAAATTCATACAGCATATTCGGAAACTGGACATTATCCGCTGCCGCCTACAATGCCGGTGAAGGAAGGATTCAGAAATCCTTATCAGAACAAAAAATTTCAAACTACTACGATCTCTACCTTAATTCAGAAACATCAAGGTATATCTACCGGATCGTAGCCCTGAAATTGCTGTATGAACATCCTACTGAGTTTGGGTTCTTTCTCAGGAATAAGGACCTATATCCATCCATCCCAACCTATACCGTAAGCATCGATTCCTCCATTGCTAGCCTGGTTAATTATTCCAACCGATTGAATATCAACTATAAAATATTGAAAGAATTCAATCCATGGCTTCGTAAGGAAAAACTTACCGTTAAGGCCGGTAAAAAATATCTGCTCACGATACCCAAAAAAGGGTACGATAATTTCGAAATGCTGCAGCAACAGGCCGTTGAGGCTGAATCATTTTTTAATGACACTGCTGTTGCCGGCAGGTTGTTCCGATAACAACCACTGATCACTATATCCCTGCTACAACAAACCTATGGAAATTTTGACTCCCCCGGCTCCTCTCAACCTGATTGCTGAAGAACAACTCGAAATATTCGGGGCCAGGGTTCATAACCTCAAAAACATTGACCTGGTAATCCCTCGGAATAAACTCGTGGTTATTACCGGATTAAGTGGAAGCGGGAAATCATCCTTGGCCTTCGATACCATATATGCCGAAGGCCAGCGTAGGTATATGGAAACTTTTTCTGCCTATGCAAGGCAATTTATAGGGGATATAGAACGACCGGATGTCGATAAAATCACCGGACTCAGCCCGGTTATTTCCATTGAACAAAAGACGACCAATCGAAACCCCAGGTCTACCGTTGGGACGATTACTGAGATTTATGATTTCCTTCGATTATTATATGCACGGGTAGGAGATGCCTATTCGCCGGATTCCGGACAACAAATGGTAAGGTATTCCGATAGCCAGATTATTGAATTGATTCATAAACATTTTGCCGGGAAAAGGGTCATTCTGCTATCTCCAGTGGTTAAAGGCAGGAAAGGCCATTACCGTGAATTATTTGAACAGATCAGGAAACAAGGGTTCTCAAGGGTCAGGGTTGATGGTGCTGTTGTGCAGATCAACTTCGGAATGCAGGTCGACAGGTATAAAAATCATGATATAGAAGTCGTAATTGATGAAATTGAAGTAAGCGGTAAATCGGCTCAACGGATATCAGGTTCTGTAACAACTGCTTTACGCCAGGGAAAAGGTGCGATGATGGTGTTGGATGTTGAGTCGAATAAAGCGCAGTATTACAGCAGGTTACTTATGGATCCCGAAACGGGTCTCTCTTTCGAAGAACCGGAACCCAATACTTTCTCCTTCAATTCTCCTTATGGCTATTGCCACCATTGTAAAGGGCTGGGTGAAATTTCAGAAATTGATTTCAATAAGATCATCCCGGATACCTCAAAGAGCATCAGGAAAGGGGGCTTAGCTCCTTTGGGAGAATATAAGCCGACATGGATCTTCAGGCAACTGGATGCAATTGCCCATAAGTATCACTTCACTATGGATACCCCGCTGAGCCAGGTTCCGGAAGAAGCCATCGATACCATGCTGCATGGTTCGGATGAAGTTATTAAAGTGGCTCATGAATATCTTGGTGTAACCTCAACGTATTCACTGAATTTTGAAGGTATCGTTCAACATATCATAAATCAGACTGAATCCAGTAGTTCAGAAGGATTGAAACGATGGGCAGATTCATTTATGAATATGGTGAAATGCCCCGAATGTCATGGGTTTCGTCTGAAGAAAGAGGCCTTATGCTTCATGATCAATGGCAAAAATATTGCTGAACTGGCTGAAATGGATCTCAATGCTCTCTCAGTTTGGTTTGCAGAATTGGAATCCAACCTGGATGACAGGAAGAAGATGATTGCCCATGAAATTATCAGGGAAATAAGAAGCCGGTTGGGATTTCTTCTTGATGTAGGCTTGGATTACCTGACCATTGGCCGTCCATCAGGTTCACTTTCCGGTGGCGAATCACAACGAATCAGGCTGGCAACTCAAATTGGATCTCAGCTGGTAGGGGTACTTTACATTCTTGATGAGCCCAGTATTGGATTGCATCAGCGGGATAACCACCGGCTGATCAAAGCCTTGCATGATCTCAGGGATACAGGTAATTCTGTCATCGTTGTTGAACATGATAAGGATATGATCATGGCAGCCGATTATGTAATTGATATCGGACCGGGTGCAGGAACACATGGTGGAAGGGTTGTTGCAAAAGGCAGCCCTGAGGAACTCCTTCAATGTAACAGCATCACTTGTTGCTACCTGAGTGGCAAAAAAAAGATCCTGATTCCTGAAAAAAGGCGGAAACCCAATGGTGATTTCATCCTGTTAAAAGGGGCGAGGGGAAATAATTTGCAAAATGTTGACCTGCGTCTCCCGTTAGGTGTCTTCACATGTATTACAGGTGTATCAGGTAGCGGAAAATCAAGCCTTATCAATGAAACCCTCTACCCTATCCTGAGTAAACATTTTTATCGGTCAGAACAGCAACCCTTGCCTTATGATACCATTGAAGGAATAGATAAAATCGATAAAGTAATTGAAGTCGATCAATCGCCTATCGGAAGAACTCTAGGTCAAACCCGGCAACCTATACCGGTGTTTTCGATGAAATCCGTAAATTATTTACTGCATTGCCTGAATCAAAAATCAGGGGTTATAAGCCCGGTCGTTTCTCATTCAATGTTAAAGGTGGCAGATGTGAAACATGCCAGGGAGCTGGAATACGTGTAATAGAAATGAATTTCCTTCCTGATGTGCACGTACCATGTGAAGAATGTGAAGGAAAGCGCTATAATCGTGAAACCCTGGAAGTCCGTTACAGAGGCAAATCGATAAATGATGTGCTGAAAATGACCATTGAACAGGCTGTAGAATTCTTTGTAAATATTCCCTCTATCCTGCATAAAATCAAAACACTCAATGAAGTAGGATTAGGATATATCACCCTGGGTCAACAATCCACTACACTCTCTGGTGGTGAAGCCCAAAGAGTAAAACTAGCGACAGAACTTTCAAAACGTGATACCGGTAAAACGCTTTATATCCTCGATGAACCTACAACAGGCCTTCATTTTGAGGATGTTAACGTATTGCTGCAGGTTCTTAATAAATTGGTCGACAGGGGAAATTCAGTTTTGGTTATTGAACACAACCTGGAAGTGATTAAAATGGCCGATTATATTGTAGATCTCGGACCCGATGGCGGGTCCCGGGGAGGAAAAATAATCGCTGAAGGCACACCTGAGCAACTGGCAAAAAACGAAGAGAGTTTTACTGCCCAATACCTAAAAGAAATACTACAATAACCTTTTCAAGAAACTTCTATTAATTCTAGTAGCTTGCCCGGTTCCTCGTTTATTTTGGAATCATCTTCGCAAACTACCATTTAATATTTATTGCAATGCATATTGAAGACGAATTAATTAACCTGAGTGAAGAAGATCGCATACGCATGGCGATCACTCCTAAAGACTGGAATGTTACAAAATCCCATGACTCATGGTCAGTATTCAAGATCATGGCTGAATTGGTCGAAGGATATGAAAAGATGGCCAGGATCGGACCATGTGTAACGATCTTTGGATCTGCCAGGGTTCCTTCCAATAATAAATACTATAAAGTAGCCGAAGAAATTGCCTACCTGCTGACTAAAAAAGGCTTCGGGGTAATTTCAGGTGGCGGACCGGGTATCATGGAGGCAGCTAATAAAGGTGCCCATTTCGGAGGGGGAAAATCTGTCGGCCTTAATATCAGGTTACCTTTTGAACAGAGTTCAAACCCGTTTATCGATCCTGATAAACTCATCACTTTCGATTACTTCTTTGTCAGGAAACTAATGTTCATGAAATACTCCCAGGGATATATTGTGCTTCCCGGTGGGTTCGGCACGCTCGATGAATTCTTCGAAGCCGTGACCCTTATACAGACCCATAAATTGGTTAGGTTTCCCATTGTTGTAGTAGGTAAAGAATATTGGGGAGGATTAATCACCTGGATTAAAGAAAGAATGGTAGCAGAAAAGAATATTGCAGAAGAAGATCTCGATATTTTTACTCTCGTTGATGAACCCGCTCAGGCTGTTTCGGTAATCGATGACTACTATCATAAATATGCCCTGAAACCAAATTTCTAACCTGGCATTATCTTTTCAGTTTCACTTTTCGTCATTCAAGCATAAATAAGTGCTTCCTGGATTTATCTATGGAAGTACAACCATTTTCCCGCTGTAAAGCTTGGTGCTGGAATAAACCGAAACTATATAAATGCCAGCATTCCAGTCCCTGGTATCCACCTTGAAGGGTAATTCTGTCTTTCGCTTCTCCAGGATCTTTACGCCGTTGATGTGATGAATCTCAATGGAAACCTTACTTCCAGGTTCAATACCGGGAATTTCCACCATCACTTCTTCCTTCCTTGAAGGATTTGGAAATATGCTAAGTTGTTTCCTGCCAGCCTGAGGTTCTTCATTACCAAGAGTCGCATACAGACCTTCGAAATAGCCCAATCCACCTGAATAATTTCCAATCAGCAGGTCAGGGACTGTATCTCCATTCAGGTTCCCGGTTGTAAGCCCGGTCCTCCATCCCTGGTAAGGCAGCCTCAGTGTACCAAGGGATGGAAATTGTCCATCAAGGTGCTGCATGATATCATCAAATATAAAAACCTCTCCAAACTCCGATCCTACCAGTAAATAAAGCTTTTGATAGGAATTCCGGTAAAAATGGGGCACAGAATAACCAAAATAGGATAAAGAGGTATTAGTGACATCGATGCCACCCAATGAATCCGTAACCAGCAGAAATTGTGGATTTTCAACAGGACCTTCATTCCTGAAATAACAGATCCTGCCATCCCTTTTTCCACTGATAATATCATTCAATCCATCTGAATCAAGGTCAAAAATTTGTGGGGCACTAAAATCACCAACATCCAACTGCCTGTAAGCGGGGTCATTAAGAATAAACTCAGCAGGCTGACCTAATGGGGCCGTATTTTCAAGATAAATGAACTTGCCTTTTGAATTCCCGCAGAGCAGGTCGGCATCTCCATCACCGTCAAGATCCCCGAAAGTGGGAATCAGTGATTGCATTTTCAATTCCGATAAACCAAGATAGTCTGTATCTATCATCCGGAAGGAAGGAGTCGTTAAAGTTCCAATATTCTCCAACAAACAAAGACTGGAGATATAAGTGCATTGTAAACCGGTTTCAGGACTATAAATACAGGTATCCAGTATCCCATAATTCCCAATCACCAGGTCGGGCAATCCATCCTGGTTAACATCGAAAATGGTTGGATATGCACCGGAACCAAGGTCAATCATCTGGTTTTGAAGAAATGCATCACTTATAAATTCAAATGATTGGGTTCCTTCATTTAAATACAACCATGAACTACGGCTACTTTCTGACCGCAGTAAGCCCGGATCAAAACATGACACCAGCAAATCTTTCTGAAGGTCATTATTCACATCCACAAGACAGGCAGCCGGGAAGGAAGGCAGAAAAACAGGGTTATCAGGATTTGGGAACTGCAAGGTTTGAGAGATCATTTCGGCATCTTCGGATGTGCCTCCATTTGTCAGGTATACTAATGATGGATAATCCACATCACCCAGCACCAGATCCATGAGTCCATCACCACTATAATCAAAGGGCAATAAAGTTGACCCGGTGTGCTTGGCGCCATTTTTTAATGTTGCATTTTTGAAATCCAGGCAAGTATCCAATTGAATGATATTTGATTCTCCTGCTTCTGCAAAACGGCCCCAGCAATTTGAGGATCGCTCATAAATTAATGAATCAGGGATTCCATAAAGATCCATCGAAAGATTCCGGTGCCATTCAATGAATGAACCCAGTCCTTTGAAACTAAGGATATCTGTATCACCATCTCCATCCACATCAGCAATACCAGGGTAATCAGCATAGGTAACAAGAATATTGCTATAGGTTGAGCCCTGGTATGAAACGAGATAAGGAAATGTAATCTGTGTAAACCTGAGGGATAATTCTGAATCATTCCGGAATACTTTGATACCCCCGGTGGTATAGGTAAAGATATCCTCTTTCCCATCATGATTGAAATCATGCAATATGATCCATTCTCTGATTTCAGGAAACTGTGATGCAAATTCAGGATGAAACTGATAAGCAATAGTATTGGTAGTTCCTTCATTCAGGAAACAAAGCAATCGATTACCATGCCTGTCGAAAACTAATAAATCCTTTGTACCATCCAAATCTAAGTCAATGGCTCCATACTGAGCATTGTTAATACCGCCTGCAAAAGGAAAGCTGAGAGAATTTCCGGACTTGTCAAAAACCTGGGGACTGGTGGCCCTGAAAATCTCAGTTTCCAGGCTTTGTGCTTCAGCAAACCAAGGAAAGAGTATAAGGAGAAATAGTTTAAAGGCAGTTTTCATGGTTAGAACTTAACTTATTTCAGTTCCATGTTTACAATAACAGGTAAATGATCCGACGGATAATACTTACCATATCGGGTATCGATTATGGTATGGGAATAAACCGCAGGGATATTTTTTACGAAAACATAATCAATGAGTTCTTCGGGTATTTTGTCATATTCAAATCCCGTATACGAATACGATGGACCGGTTCTTTTCGTTGCCAGTTCACTCGAATTGATCAAAGGTTTAATTTCTGTAGTAGCACCAGTCAGTATTTGAATAGGTTCTGATTCGGGCGTTGCATTGAAATCACCGGTAACAATTGCTGGCATTCCATTAGCCAGGGAGTCAATAGCATGAAGTAATAAAAACGAACTCTCCTTTCTTGCAATTTTACCCATGTGGTCAAAATGTGTATTAAAAAGGAAAAAAGTCTTGCCACTCTTATGATCAGTGAGTTTAACCCAACTGACTACCCGGTTACAAGCAGCATCCCAGCCCTTGACACCGGCAATGTTTGGACTTTGTGAAAGCCAGAAGGTTCCTGATAATTCTGCAGTGAACCGACTTGCATTATAAAATACCGGGGAAAACTCTCCTCCTTCCTTTCCATCTTCACGTCCTACTCCTACCCATTTAAATTCAGGAAAGACCTTCTGAAAATCATTTATCTGGCCAATGAGAGCCTCCTGAAGTCCAAATAAATCAGGATTAGCTTCTTTTACAACTTCAAAAACCCTGTCCTTTCTCTCAGGCCATGCATTTACGCCATCTCCCGGGTTGTTGAAACGGATGTTGTATGTCATTACATTGAAGCTGTTATTTTCAGCAGTTGATTGTGAAGAAACCAGGGTGGATTGAATAAGAAAGCACCCGATTAAAACAGGTAAAACATGAAATTTCATTTCGCTGGAGGTTTATTTAATCTATTCAAGAACAATTTCTGCAAATTTCGACAATAAAAACATCTCTGGCGATCGCTGTGGCAGTTAAAAATTTTATCACTATGTTTGATTCTTAAAATTTGCACATAATCATGAAGAAAATCATAACACATGGCATTTCATTGCTACTGTTCATTGTGGCTGGAATCATATTTAACTCTTGTGAACCATTGGCTACAGGCTTTGAGGAAACAGAGGATGCCACTATGTATACCGCAGGAAACCTGAAAGATTATCCCCTGCCGGATTCGGCAATCAGGGTGATGACCTGGAATATAAGATTTGGGATCGGTCGGACGCCCTGGTTTGGTGATGCATGCGGAAATAATACAATATTGAGCAAAGAGGAAGTGATGCCTCACCTGGAAGACATAGTGAATCAAATCAATGTTGTAAAACCTGATATCCTGTTTCTCCAGGAGTGTGATATTCTATCTAAACGGACGGCCTATATCGATGAATTACAGTACATTCTGGATCACACCCACTTTAATTATGCCGCCTACGTTTCTGAATGGAAGTCAGCTTACATCCCCAGTGATGGATTGGGCAGGATGGATATGGGGCAGGTGATACTATCTCCATGGCCAATCACTGAATCAAAAAGAATCAACCTTGCTACACGAGGTGATCAAAGTGGAATAGTTAACTATTTCTACCTTCATTCCTGTGTTATTACAGGCACAATCAAGATACCCGGCTTCAAAGAGTTCTCAGTCCTGAATATACATGCCTCTGCTTTTGCAACTGATGATACCAAACAGAAACATTTTGAAGAGTTCAAGGCTGAGCTCGACCGGTTGGACGAAAAAGGAGTATATTTTGTAGCCGGAGGTGACCTTAATACGCTTCCTCCGGGAAGTGATTCAACTGATTTCTGTTACGAGGATATGTGCCCGGGTGAATCATTTCATCAACCAGGTGATGACCCCATGCATAAGCCGGGAAGTGATTATACCCCTGAGTCGACATGGATTCTTCCCTTATATTCATCCTATAAATGTGCAGTTCCTCTTACAGCATACCAATCCAACCAATCCGCCTATTTCACCCACACAACCAGGCCGGAACATACCTGGGACAGGACATTGGATTACCTGTTTACCAACCACCGCTGGGTTAAGGATTCAGATATTACCCACCAGGATGCTATGGAACTATCCGATCATGCGGCTGTAAGTGCAGAGTTTGTTCTTATCAAAGAGTAACTCCTTGTCAATCCGCTAGTCATGATTAGTTTATATTACAAACTTACAGTTACAAATCAAGCAATAATAGCGCTGAAGGCAGATATTGAATGAATAAAAAATAATCAAATGAAAAAACTGTTCATCCTTACGTTCCTATATATTTCACTGCTTAATCCCATTGGTTTTGCACAGACGGTCACTTCTGCCATGGGCAATCATACGGCTTTCATTATGCCAAAAGGCAAATGGGAATCCGGCATCATTCAGCCTTTGAGAATCGGAATGAGTCCAAGGCTCGAAATTACATCGTCTGCCTTTTTATTCCCTTTACTTCCCAATGCCGGAGTAAAAATAGCCTGGCCATCTGGTGGCAATTATAAGTTTGCATCAGAACATAACCTGAGTATTCCCTCAGTATTCTTAAATCTTGTAAGCATGAAAGGTACCGGCGGGATACTCTCACCGGAGTTTGATTTCCCGTTTATAATTGCAACACATCATGGACTGATTATTAGTCGTCAACTCCGTGATTCCTCATTGCTGACATACAGATTAGGAGCGTCCATTGCATTACGTACCGGTGATGTCGACCCACTTTCAACCATTGACCTTCCCCTGTTTTACCCAAGGATGGCACATTATTATAAAGGTATTTCCCTGAGAGGAGATGTTACCTATAAAGCACAACTCTGTCGCAGATGGTTTTATGAAGAAGGAGTGCATTTTTTCCTACTTAGCCGTAAGGAACAGAATTTCTTTGCTGAAAATTCAGGCTTTCTGGTGTGGAATATTCGCCGGTCACTCAGAATCAAAGGCGGTTACAATCTTTCATATGGCAATTACCCGTTTGGAAAGCATTGGCAACTCTGGCCTTCCCTCGACATTGTTTTTGGCAGCAGGAAATGAGTGCTGGGTGCTGAGTGCTGAGTGCTGAGCCGATGTGCCAAGGTGCCAAGGTGCCAAGGTGCCGATGTGCCAAGGTGCCAATGTGCCGATGTGCCAAAGTGCCAAAGTGCCAAGGTGCTGGGTGCTCCAAAGGGTGGACTATGGCTCTGGGTACTTAGTTTATCATTTTGGATTTTGGTCCGCCAGCTGGCGGATGGATTTGGGACCTGCCCGACTGAAAGTATAATTATTATTGAGTAAGATTGCTTTGGTCAGCCAGGTGTCGGATTGCTGATTTCAGAATTGGGATACCCCGAATGTCTAATATTGAACACTAAACTCAAAACTAATAAGTTAATTTTACTTTTTCATTTAATATTTAGAGTTGATTATTTGATATTTTTTTGCCAGCAAACTAGAATTCTTCTGAATGATCTGTGTTCTATTTTGCATTTTGCATTTTGCATTTTGAGTTTATCATTTTGGATTTGGGACTTGAGATTTGGGACTTGAGATTTGGGACTTGGATTTGGAGTTTATCCATTCGTGTTTATTCGTGCTGTAATTCGTGTATTCGTGGCTTAGATATTAATTGAAGTATTAAGCAGAGTTAAAAATATTGAAAAAATGAAATTCAAGGAGCTGAGCGATTACAATTATTAATTGATTTTCAATCCTTTAAATACTTCTATTTTATCTGGTTAAGAATAAATATTCACTTATCCCCAAAAATGTTCAGAGTTACATATTTTTCCCTATATTTGCGCAAATTTTTTTAACAAACATCATGAAACAAGGTAAAGTAAAATTTTTCAATGAATCCAAAGGATTTGGATTTATTAAAGACGATGAATCAGGAACTGAGTACTTCGTACATGTAACCGGATTGGTTGACCAGATTAAAGAGAACGATGAAGTCTCTTTTGATTTGAAAGAAGGAAAGAAAGGATTGAATGCGGTAAATGTAAAACAACTATAGTTTTATAGAAGGTATTGATAACACATTTCCTTGACCCCGCACTATGCGGGGTTTTTTATTTTAAATTGTTTTGCGGTTATTCTTTTGATAGTCGGTTTGTTATTTGACAATACATTTCTATCTTTGCAGGCTCAAAAAAAGTACGTTTACGTTAACTATCTAAATTCTAATCACATGCAGAATAAAGGCGCAATTCGTTTTTTTGCTATCGCGTTTGCCCTGGTGTGCCTTTTCCAACTCTCCTTCACCATCGTTGCCCGGATTACTGAGAAAAAAGCCAGTAATTATGCTAACAACGAGGAGGTTATGGCGCTTGCCAAACAACTTTCCAAAGGAGATGCCGCCAAACAGGCTACAATCGCCGACTCTTTAGCAGCAGTGCGCGAGCGATATTATCTTGACTCGGTTTCTAACCAATCGGTCTACAACATCCTGCTTCGTAAATACACTTACAAAGAGTGTAAAGAACGTGAAATCAACCTCGGTCTTGACCTGAAGGGTGGTATGAACGTTACTATGGAAGTATCAGTAGCTGATGTAGTTAATGCAATGTCAGGATACAGCACAAATCCTACTTTCAAAAAAGCTATGGCTCTCGCTGCCGAAAAGCAGAAAAACAGCCAGAGTAACTTTGTCACCCTTTTTGGTGAATCCTTTAAGGAAGTAGATCCTAATGCCAAGCTCTCTGCTATCTTTGGCCGCATGGAACTCAGGGATAAGATAAAACCCAATTCTACCAACGAAGAGGTTTTAGCCGTTATCCGCACTGAGTGTAATGATGCCTACGATCGTACTTTTAACATTCTTCGTAACCGTATCGACCGTTTTGGTGTAACACAGCCAAATATTCAAAAATTAAATGCCAGCGACCGTATCCTTATTGAGTTACCTGGTATCAAAGAACCTGAGCGTGTACGTAAGCTCCTGCAAGGATCTGCTAAACTGGAATTCTGGGAAACCTATCAGTTTACCCAATTGGAAAGCTATTTCAGCGAAGCGAATAAGCGCCTTGCCAATACTGATATTTCTGACTCTACCAACATCAATCCTGCTGATTCAGCCGGGGCAGTAAAATCTGCTGATTCTACTGCAGCTGTTGCAAAAGTTGCTGATTCAACCAAATCAAAATCTGACCTGGTTGAGAGGTTAAAGAAAGATACCTCTGCAAAAGCTAAGGATGACCAGAGTTTTGAAAAATATGCCAAGGAAAATCCCCTGTTTGCTTACCTGCGTCCTGCAATTTACCAGGGCAAAGATGGAAGATACTACCCAAGCGACAGGTCAACCGTTGGTTTTGCTGCCATTAAGGATACTGCAAGGGTTAATTACCTGTTGAATAAAGTAAAGAACCTTTTCCCACGTAACCTGAACCTTGTATGGGCTGTTAAACCTGCTAAAGAAGCTCCCGAAGTACTTGAGCTTTATGCCCTTCGTTCAGTAAATCGCGAAAATACTGCCTCACTCGGTGGTGATGTTATCGTTGATGCACGTCAGGATTATGATCAGAATGGCAAAGTAGAAGTTGCCATGAATATGAATACAGAAGGTGCCAAGATCTGGCGTAACCTCACTGCCGATAATGTTGGCAAACAGGTTGCTATCGTTCTCGATGGATATGTTTACTCAGCACCAAATGTAAATGATGAAATTCCTAATGGAAGATCTTCTATTAGTGGTAACTTCACCATTGAAGAAGGACAAGACCTTGCAAATGTTCTGAAAGCCGGTAAACTGCCTGCTCCTGCACGTATTGTACAGGAAGAAGTTGTAGGACCTTCACTTGGAAAAGAATCCATCAATTCCGGATTCCTTTCATTCGTAATCGCATTCGTCCTGGTACTGCTTTACATGCAGTTCTATTATTCCAAAGCAGGCCTTGTTGCCAATTTGGCTCTTATTATCAACGTATTTTTCCTTATTGGTGTTCTTGCTTCTATCGGAGCAGTACTTACCCTCCCGGGTATCGCCGGTATCGTGCTTACTTTAGGTATGGCAGTGGATGCAAACGTAATTATCTACGAACGAATACGTGAAGAAATCCGGGCAGGCAAAGGGACAAGATTATCAATCACCGATGGTTTCAAACACGCTTACTCCGCCATTATCGACGGTAACGTTACCACAATCATCACCGGTATTGTTTTATATGTGTTCGGTTCAGGACCTATCCAGGGTTTCGCAACTACCTTGATTATCGGTATTCTGACTTCACTTTTCTCAGCTATCTTCATTTCGAGACTCGTGTTTGAGAATATGTTGAATCGTAATATCAACATTACCTTTGGGAACAAGTACACCATTAATGCTTTTACAAATGTGAAGATCAATTTCATCGGTATTCGCAAGAAATTGTACATTGTTTCCATCGCTGTCATCCTTATAGGTCTGATCTCCTTGGCAACCAAGGGTTTGAACTTTGGAGTTGATTTCTCGGGAGGTCGTTCTTATATCGTACGTTTCGACCAGCCTGTTAAAGTAAATGATATTCGGGAATCACTTTCAAAACAATTTGGAGATGCACCTGAAGTAAAGACTTTTGGTGGAGATGACCAGGTAAAGATCACCACGAAATTTATGGTGGAAGATAAATCAGAAAAAGCTGACTCCATCATTGAAAGTAAGATGTTTGCCGGTCTGCAGAATATGTTCAAAGCAAAACTTAGCTTTAATGATTTCAGTACATCAAATATCACAATTGGAATCCTGAATTCACAGAAAGTGGACCCAGCAATCTCTGATGATATTAAGAAATCAGCTATCATGGCCCTCGTCTTTGCACTTCTTGCGATCTTCCTTTATATTGCAATCCGTTTCCGCAAATGGCAGTTTGGACTTGGAGGTGTTATTTCGCTATTCCATGACTCATTGATAGTAATCTCAATGTACTCGATTTTTTATAGCATTTTACCTTTTAACCTTGAGGTTGACCAGGCATTCATCGCTGCAGTATTAACTGTAATCGGGTATTCCATTAATGACTCTGTAATTATCTTTGACAGGATCCGTGAATGGACCGCACTCTATCCCAAACGGGATCTGCAAACCAATATGAATGGAGCAATGAACAGTACACTTGGACGAACAGTTAACACTGCCGGTACAACGCTGGTGGTTCTCTTAGCCATTATGATCTTTGGCGGGGATGTTATCCGCGGGTTCATCTTTGCATTGCTTGTAGGTATTGGAGTGGGAACTTACTCTTCAATTTTCAATGCAACTCCGATTGCTTATGATTTCCTTGAAATTCAGAGAAAGCGAAGAGAGAAAAAACTTGCAAACAGTACTCAATCTGTAAAATAAATTTTCAAAAAAAATCGCCTGTAAATTACAGGCGATTTTTTTTACATATAGTTCCGTTTTTTATATCCAAAGTATTGTGCTATTAACTATTTCTCATTATCAGAATATGAATCAGGTTCCTTCTTCTTCCCTGAAATTAAAACCTTTGTAAAGAAATAAATACACAAAGCTGTAACAATTGCTACTGTTGACAACCACATTAGTAAAGCAGGGTTTGACATATTTCAATTAATCTATTTGGTATCTAGCAAATTTTATTTCAATTTTAGTTCCGTTTTCAACTTTTGAGTCCAGTCTGAATTCTGCATGATGAATCTCCAGTATTTTCTTAACCAGAGAAAGGCCAATTCCAAATCCACCTTTATATAAAACATTTGAAGCTCTGGTGAAAGGCTTTAGAACATTTTCAATATCCTTCTCAGGAATACCTATTCCTTTATCAGAAATTATCAGAACTATATGACTTCCTAAAACAGACATTGATATTGTGACTTCATCAGATGAGAACTTGCAAGCATTCTCAATCAGATTTTGAATTGCAATTTGTAACAAACCTGAGTTTCCATTGATAAGAAGTTCACCCTCATCTTCAGGATATTGAATACTTGATACAATCTTTCTTTCGAAATATCTTTCTTTAACATGCTGTATTGCAATGAATAATACTTCGTCAATCCTGATGGTGGACTTATTGATTTCATTTGAAACATTTACCTGTGCAAGTTCAAGCAAACTATTTAATAATGAATTAAGGTGCTTTAGATCACTCATCTGACGATGGGTAAATTCAACATATTCAGTGTATTCAGGTTTTCTGCGTAACAGATAATCTATTTCTGCAATCATTACCGTTATCGGTGTTCTTAATTCATGTGATGCATTTGATATGAAATCCTCCTGGTTTTTGAAAGCGATCTCAAGATTAGCAAGCATATCATTGAATGTCATTGCCAATTGCTCCAGTTCATCACTTCTATCACCTTCATCAAGTCTTTCATTTAATCTGGAGGGATTAATATTCTTGACGGATTGGATAAATATTGAAATAGGTTTAATAGCTCTTTTTGCAAAAATGTATGATAAAAGCACTGATAGCCAGGCACTAAATAAAACACTCCAAAATAGAATCTCTCTTAAATCAAGCAGTTTCTCTCGTCGGTATTTATCAAACGCAACTACATACACATATATTGATTTCAATTTTGAATCATATTTATAGCAGGCTCCATCCTTATCCTTAATTGAGAAATAACGGAAATCTTCGGGAGAATTTTGGCTGATGACTTCAGATGTCAGATAATTAATATTATACCCGTATAAACGATTCAGATCAGCATCGGCAATGAAAATCTCTTCATTTTTCCATGAAAGTGTTGACTGATGAATTCTTTTGAGTAAGGTAGTATCAATTTCAGTAAAATTGGCATACAAAATGGCAGTATTCTTAGCTCGGTTCAATAAGTTTTCCCTGAACCTGTTCCTTTGGCTGGAATATGAAAAATAATAGACCAGGAATGAAAAAAATAATAGGATTCCCACAACAGTAAGTGTAAATTGAAGCGATAACTTAAGTTTGAGGTTTAGTCTATATTTCATTTTCTGAGCAATAAAATCCAAAACCAAATTTTGTATGTATTAATTTCTTGTCGAAACCTTTATCAACCTTTTTCCGCAGGTAATTCACATAGACATCAATAATATTTGTGCCAGGATCAAAGTCAATACCCCAAACATTCTCAATAATATATTCCCTGGTAAGCAGAACTCCTTTGTTCTTCATGAAGGTTTCCAACAAACAGCTTTCTTTTGCTGTTAACTCAATTCTTTTGCCTGACCTGAACACTGTTTTCGTATTTGTATCCATTTCCAGGTCAGCTACCTTCAGTTTATCTGAATCATTCTTTACTTCAGATCTACGCAGAAATACATTGATTCTGGCAATAAGCTCTCTAAAATCAATTGGCTTAATAATGTAATCATCGGCTCCTGCATCAAATCCATTCATTTTATGGTCCGATGTTCCTAAAGCTGTGATCATAATTATTGGTACGTTTTTGTTTGCCTTTCGGATTTCTTTACAGAGTTCATACCCATTGATCAAAGGTAAATTGATATCCAACAGGACGAGGTTATAAGAATTCTGGGAAATCAACTGTTTCCCGCTATAGCCATCATATGCAATATCAACGTCATAACCATTTTCTTGGAGTTGCTTACCAATAATATCAGCGAGCCTGTGTTCATCTTCAATTAATACAAGCTTGATTTTTTCCATCAGTTTCATCAATTGTAATACAAATATAACTTACTCAATCAGAGTTAGTGAATTCTAATCAGTTTCTAATTAATTTCTAATCAGTCTTTAACTAACGGTTTCAAGGTTCTTGTATAGCTTTGATTAAGAAAAGCAATATACTTTAAACTTCAGATCTGGATGAAAAAATAAAATTTCCAGTTGAACTGATGATCTTCTTGTTTTGGGCTTTGATAATTGGATTAATGATCAGTGTCAAAATATTCTTTTTTTAAAAGCAGCAGATGAACCAGCCAGCTTGAATAATTTACATAAAGACAATTAAAGTTCATCTAGCACAACCAGACTTTGAATGACATCGTAGTAAAATTAACAATGAATCAAGGCTTCAAGACACTTAAGATGGGAACAATAAATGAAATACAAAAAAAACCAATAGCTGTTATTGGGGCTGGGAACGGAGGACAAGCCATGGCCGGCCATCTTGCTATTATGGGATATAATGTTCATCTTTATAACAGGGGTGATGAAAGGTTGTGGGGAATTCGTTCCATTGGAGGAATTGAGTTAAGCGGTGCTGTTAAAGGATTTGGGGAAATCACTCTGACTACGAATTCAATCAGGGAGGCTATTGAAGGTGTTGAATTTATCATGGTAGTCGTTCCTGCCAATGCTCATAGATTAATAGCTGAAGAAATTGCTCCTTTTCTGATTGATGGTCAGATTATTATACTTCATCCCGGCAGGACTTTAGGTGCATTGGAATTCAAACAAGTCCTTGTCCAGAAAAATATATTCGCTGATGTTATCGTGGCTGAAGCTCAAACATTTATTTATGCTTGCAGAACCATTGGACCTGGTCAATCACACATTTTTAGCATTAAACAGTCAATCCCCGTTGCTTCAATCAGAGCTCATCTGATTCCTTCGATGTTAAAGAAGCTCAGGTTGATTTATCCGCAATTTGTACCAGGAAACAATGTCTTCAATACTAGCTTCGATAATATTGGCAGCATTTTTCATCCTGCAATAAGCATTCTGAACGCAGGATGGATTGAGGATAACTCTGATTTTAAATTTTATTATGATGGAGTGACCGAATCAGTTGCAAAAATACTGGAATACATTGATGAGGAAAGAATTGCAGTAGCCGCGGCATTAGGGATACGGGCTTTAAGTGCAAAACAATGGCTCTATCTTGCTTATAGCGCATCAGGTGATAATTTGCTGGAATCTATGCGTAAACATTCAGGATATCGGGAAATATTGGCTCCCAGAACATTAAAAATGAGATATATAGAAGAAGATGTTCCATGCAGTCTTGTGCCAATAGCCTCACTTGGCAGGATGTTGGGGATTCCAACTCCGACTATTGATGCGCTAATTCACCTTGCATCACTAATAAGTGACATAGATTACTTTAAGGAAGGGCGAAATGTTGACAGATTAGGAATTTCAGGAATGAGTTTATGGGAACTCAGACTGTTTGCAATAGGAGAAAAACGAATTTCACAAACTATACAACAATAATAAGATTATGAAAACCATAATTGGCGCCGCATTAGGTGATTGTGTTCATGTGGGAGGTTTACATCATTTTCTGAAATTGGCAGAAGCAGAAGGCTATAAAACTGAATCATTGGGGCCTGCTGTTTCTATCCAAAGAATTATTAATAGCATCATTGCAAGTAATCCGGATATCGTTGCAATCAGTTACCGGCTAACAGCTGATAATTTCAGACATTTAATAAATGATTTACTGGAAAACTTAAAAAAAAATAAATATTCTGTACCCAGATTCATATTTGGTGGCCCTTTACCAGTTGCACAAGTTGCCAAAGAGTCAGGTTTTTTTGTGCGGGTCTTCGATGGTTCGGAGGATGAGGCCGAATTGAAATCATTTCTCAGAGGCAAAGGATCTTTGCCTGATGAACAGGTGTATCCAGGTGATCTTATAAGCCGAATAAACCAAAAATATCCATATCCGATACTTAGACATCACTTTGGACTCCCAACCTTAGCCAGTACTATCGAAGGCATTAGTAAAATAGCGAAGGCAGGAGTATTGGACGTCATTTCTCTAGGCACGGATCAAAATGCTCAAGAGTTCTTTTTCCGACCGCAGGAAATGAACCCAAAATTACATGGAACAGGTGGAGTACCTGTTCGATCTCAAGATGACTTATCAAAACTTTATGAAAGTTCGAGATGTGGCAATTTCCCATTGATGCGCTGTTATTCAGGCACACAGGATCTTCAAAAATGGGCAGAAATGAGTGTTCGTACCATCAGGAATGCATGGGCTGCTATTCCTTTATGCTGGTATAGCGTCATTGATGGGCGATCAAACAGATCATTGAAGGATGCTATCTCAGAGAATCAGTCGGTGATGCACTGGTATGCTGAAAAAGGAATCCCTGTTGAGGTGAATGAATCACACCAATGGAGTTTGCGTGATGCTCATGACTCACTAGCTGTTGCAATGGCATATTTGGCAGCATATAATGCAAAAAAAGCCGGGGTAAGAGAGTATATTTCTCAGTTTATGTTTAATACTCCGCCTGGAACTTCACCTTCGATGGATATTGCTAAGATGTTGGCTAAACTCGAACTCATAGAATCATTGGAAGATGAATCATTCAAAGTATACCGCGAAGTAAGGGCTGGAATTGCCCATTTTGCTTCTAACGCCTCCATTGCTAAAGGTCAGCTTGCATCATCTGCGCTAATTAGCCTTACCCTGAAACCTCATATTCTTCATGTGGTCGGCTTTAGTGAAGGTGATCATGCTATAAATTCCGATGAACTAATTGAAAGTTGTAACATAGTGCATGGAGTTCTCCGGAACGGCCTTCATGGACTTCCTGATTTCGCTTCTGATCAAACCGTTATCGAACGAAAAGAAGTATTAAAAAGGCAATCAAAAATTGTTCTGGATGCGATTCAATTCATTGGAAGATCAAAAAATGATCCTCTTTCCGATCCGGAGACAATTGCATCTGCGATAGAGAAAGGAATCCTTGATGCCCCAAATTTTAAAGGCAACAGGTTCTTAAAAGGTGAAATTACCACCAGAATTATTAATGGGGCATGCTTTGCTATTGATACCCAAACTGGAGAACCGATAGGTGAAAATGAAAGGCTTAGGCGAATCTTACTCCATTAAAATATAATCAAATCTTTAAAAATCAGTAATTATGGCTGGAATAGCAGGAGTCCTGAAAAAAGGAGAAATCAAAACTGTTGAAACGATGTTGTCGAAAATTCATTATAGGGGAAACTTCACATCCCGGATTTTTGAATTGGAAGATGCAACAATTGGGATGGTTTGGTCAAATCATGAAGATCAAAGAGTAATAGCCGAAACCTCGAAAAATATTTTTAATGATGGCAATGGCCATGGCCAATCTGCCGGAATTAGAAAAATTGATGACATCTGGCAATTTCATCGTGACCCATTGGGTGTTTCTCCCTTGTTTTTAGCATATGAGGATAATGCACCCGTATATTTTGGATCCGAAGTAAAAGCAATACTTCCTGTTTCTACATCCATCATTGAGATGCCACCTGCACATATCCTGAATAAATTCGGATTAAAACAGGATTATGTAGTTCAGAACTCTGAATGCCCGCTTAGTGACCCTCAGGAGATTGCTGAAAGACTAAGGAATTTATTAAATGACTCCATTAAAAGAAGAATTCAAACAGATACAATTGGATCATGGCTTTCAGGTGGTTTGGATTCCAGTACAATAGCTGCATTGGCCCGCCCCCATGTGAAAACCCTCCATACATTTGCCGGAGGCCTTAAAGGTGCTCCTGACTTAAAACACGCACAGGATGTTGCATCCTATATCGGTTCTCATCATCATGAGGCAATTATTACACTCGATAATATGTTAAAAATACTGCCTGATGTAATCTATCAGCTGGAATCGTTTGATGCTTTGCTTGTAAGGTCAAGTATCATAAATCTCTCCGTTGCCTGGGCAGCATCAGAATATGTTTCTGAAGTCTTTACAGGTGAAGGAGGAGATGAACTCTTTGCCGGATATGCCTACCTTAAGGAGATTCCTGTTTCATTACTGAATAAAGAACTCCTAAACATTACACAAAACCTTCATAACACAGCATTACAGCGAGTTGATAGAACGGCTTCTTCTTTTGGAACAAAAGCACATGTAATTTTTGCTGACCCTGAAGTGTTCGAATTTGCGTTGAGTATCCCTGTAGAACTAAAGATAAAAGATGGAATCGAAAAATGGATACTCCGCCGCGCAATGGACAACCTTCTCCCTGAAAGAGTTGTTAACCGCACTAAATCAAAATTCTGGGAAGGTTCAGGTGTAGGAACGTTGCTCTGGGAGCATGCTTATAATACAATCACAGATCAGGACTTCCTTAAAGAACGAAAACTAAAGAATGGCTGGTTATTAAACACCAAAGAAGAGTTATTCTATTACAGGTACTTTAAAGAACAATTCGGGGAACCTGAAAACCTCGACTGGATGGGAAGGACGAAGGGTAGCCCCGTATTCGAAAACATTGGACAAAATAGCAAGAAAGTTGTATCATGATAATCTCCTCTTGATTGTTAATGTAAATGGCATTAGGAATCTGCCACTTTTACGTTTGTACTTATAACAAAACCAGGAAGGAAATTTCTGAGATTTTTGAATGATATCAAAGGATTATCTGAATCCATAGAGTAATGTTAGTTGCCCGTATTCTGTATACTCCTCACAGCAAAGGTTATCTATTTCGTATTGCGAATTGAGAATCCCAACTTGATCATCCTAGGTTTGCTTAACAGGTTTTTTATATTAATTGAAAGAATTGACGAAATATGAACACTCAAGATACATTTTTGAACATTCCAAGGGATTATAGGACAATTGAATTATGGAAACATATTACACCTTCGCAGTGGAATGATCCATTGTGGCAAAGGCAAAACACTATACATACACTTGATGATCTTAAACTAGTTATCAAACTCAACGAATTCCAAGAGCAGGAAATAAGAAACACGATTACTACATTACAAAGTGAAGGCAAATCCCCTTTAAGGATCACACCCTATTATGCATCACTGATGCAGGAAGATCCATTTAATCCGGTTGTTGTTCCTGAAATATCTGCGGATAAATTAGATCCCATTTTCTGGCAAAGCGTTCCGACACCAGCCAACCTACTATTCCCTGATTCGGGGATTGAATGTGCTATGAATGAAGGTTCCAGGAGTTTTGGGGCTGCCTATCAACGCTATCCAAACAGAGTCGCACTTTTTGTTGCCGAGAACACCAGCTGCGCATCCTATTGCGTTCATTGTCAACGAGCTAAATCCCTTGATTCATCTGTTGAAGTCAATAGAACCGAAATCGAAAAAGGCCTCTTCTATATAAAATTCAATTCGAATATTAATGAGGTGCTGATTACAGGGGGTGATGCATTAATGATCAGCAAGAAACGCCTTCAATTTGTATTGGAAGAACTGAGCAAAATACCTCATGTTCGGGCCATAAGAATTGCAACAAGAGTGCCTGTTGTCATGCCAATGGGAATAACAGATGACCTGCTGGAACTCATTAATAAATCAGCCAATCGTTTCAATAAGGGTTTAGACAAATATGTTTACTTTATGACCCATATCAACCATTTCCAGGAATTGACATTGGAAATGGCAGCAGCCATCAAGAAAATCCGTAATCATGGGTTTACTGTACGAAATCAAACCGTTCTCCTGAATCATGTAAATGACAACCTTAGAATACTGGCTGAAACTTTCAGAAGAATGTTCTGGATTGGAGTTCATCCGTATTACCTGCTTCAATGCCATAAGGAAAGAGGGATCGTTCATTTTATTACACCCATACAGGTTGGCAAAATATATATGAAACATATTCAAGGCTGGATTTCTGGAATTACGGTCCCAAGGTATGCAGCCAATATCGAAGGAGGTGGAGGAAAAGTGTTATTAATGCCATCAGGGCACGATACCCTCGACAAACATAATAATGTGGAAGAGTTTATCTCGAAAAGCTTTGCTACCGTTTCAACATGGGATAACAGAACAATCCCGGAGTATGAAGCTTTAGGCCGGGCAACACAAGCTGAATATGATGAAGCTATGCAAATCATGAATAATTTTATAGGACGAAAAGGGGTATTCCTGCCGAAGGTTATTATTGTTGATGAGCAGGGTAAACATATAAAAACGACCAATAAAACCAGATTGCCTTCTTTTGACGGACAAAGGAAAGCTGAACTTTTGGGTTACAAGCTTCATAATAATGAAATGCCTCTGACAAATCCTTCCGAGATAGGTAACTTCTTAGAAAAGGAATTTAACAAGGCAAAGCGCTCTGTTCGCAATGATGATTCAAATCTGCCCAGCTGACAAATTTGTTCTTTCAACCTGAAGAACGGTATATCTTATTGAAGGCTTTTCAGCTTATACAACACTTATTATAATAACATGACAAAAATTGACCATTCACTGGAAAATATTGCATTTCATTTAGGGAAATTTGAAATTTCAATTTATTCAATCATTTCCGTCGTGGTTATCTGGCTGATCACCAGGGCCATTATCTGGATAATCAAGAAAAGTATTTTCCATAACAAGAAGCTAAATAAATATGATCTTAGCAATTCATATGCCCTCTATCAAATTATCCGGTATATTCTCTGGGTGATAGCTGTTGGATTAATGCTGGAGAGTATTGGGATCCGGGTTACCGCTTTAATTGTTGGATCAGCAGCATTACTCGTAGGGGTTGGGATGGGTCTCCAACAAACCTTTAATGATATAGTTTCGGGAATTATTATCCTTATTGAAGGATCCACCAGGGTGGGTGATATCCTTGAAGTTGATGATGATGTAATAACTATTCAACAAATTGGTATCCGGACTTCAAAAGGGCTAAACAGGGATGATATTGTGGTCATAATTCCAAACTCCCAAATTACCACAAATAAGGTAATCAACTGGAGCCATCAATCTATGAAGACCCGTTTCAGGATAGATGTGGGTGTTGCGGATTGAACGTGTTAAAAGTGATATCCGAAGAATTATCAATCGCAAATTTGCTGAACAAAAAGTGGTAATCCCATTCCACCAAGTTGATATTCACTTTAAAAATGGCATTCCGGAAATGAAAGAAAAAAAGGAATTCTGAAAAAAGCATACTTTCACTTTGAACTCCCTTCAGACTATCATTTGTCGTGTGTTATTCCGGCCAGAAAGTCAGAATACATGATTCAAAAGCAAGCAATAATAAACTTGGATTACTATGTTTGATAATAATAATGAATACTGTCTTTGGGAGAAATAAAGACACAAGAATGTAAATAAAGAAATGCTTGTAAAGCTGAGCCCTAGAATCGATTCTTTTATGAAGAGATAAACTCTGCAAAGATTGCGTTACTGGAAACCAGGTCTAAACTGAGAACATTCCAAAAATAACTATAAAACTTACTATATTTGAATTACTATTAAGGCACTCTTCCCGGAACCTTCAGTATTATCCCTTATAAATAGGAACATTCTGATTCCCCGGAATGTTGTAGTTATTGCATGACAACAATAAAATCATCAATTCTCATTCCATGACCACAACGATAATAATTACTTTCTGCCTTCTGCTATTAATAGCTTACTTATTTGATATCACTTCAACAAAGACAAGGATCCCTTCTGTAATTCTATTATTGATTTTAGGTTGGTTAGTGAGGCGACTCACTATTTTTATTAATATTCAGATTCCCGATTTCACCTCTGTCCTTCCAATCCTGGGGACAATCGGTCTTATTCTGATCGTACTTGAGGGTTCATTGGAACTTGAATTCAACAGATCGAAGATCATACTCATCACCAAGTCTTTCATGGACGCCCTGCTTCCCATGATAGCTTCAGCATTCTTGCTGACCTATCTTTTCAGGTATTTCAGCCCGATTACATTTAAAGATAGCCTGACCAATGCTATTCCTTTTTGCATCATGAGTAGTGCTATTGCTATTCCTAGCGTTCGTGGCCTTTCATCCTCTAATAAAGAGTTTATTATTTATGAAAGCAGTTTTTCAGATATAATAGGTGTCCTATTCTTTAATTTTATCATATTCAACGATAATTTTGGCACCACTTCTTTCGGGCAATTTGGCATTCAGATGATCATCATGTTTAGTGTTTCATTTATTGCAACCATTGGCCTCTCATTCTTATTAAGCAAGATCGAACATCACATAAAATTTGTTCCAATCATCCTATTAGTCATATTAATCTATGAACTCTCAAAAATCTACCATTTGCCAGGATTGATATTTATCCTGATGTTCGGCTTATTTATTGGCAATTTGGATGAACTTAAGCAGTTTAAGTGGATACAAAGATTTAATCCGGATCTGCTTAATAAAGAAGTTCGCAAGTTCAAAGAACTAACCATCGAAGCAGCATTCATTGTAAGAGCCTTATTTTTTTTACTGTTCGGATATCTTATTGCCACTTCTGAAATCTTAAATACAGATACTCTAATTTGGGCATTAGGCATAGTGGTTATTATCTTCCTTTTCAGAGCTCTTCAACTCATTTTGTCAAACTTGCCTCTCAGGACATTGCTGTTCGTAGCCCCAAGAGGGTTGATCACTATTTTGCTTTTTCTTTCGATCGATCCTGCCAACCGCATTTCATTGGTCAATCAGTCCTTGATAATCCAGGTAATCATACTTACATCACTGATAATGATGGTCGGATTGATGACAACAAAAAATCGGAACTCCAGAATAAGGATAAAACTAATAAGCCTTTAGTCCTCTGAAGTATGTAAAAGATTATCGATATCCCCTATTCTGCCAAAAAGAAGTAGATAATCACCTTTCAATAGTTTAATATCCCCCGAAGGAAGTCCAAGTGAAATTTTCTTTTTCTCAGTATGTCCAAATATAGACTTGGATTCATCGTACCTGATTATGGTCATTACCAATAACGAATATCGTTTCAGAAAATCAACCTCTGATAATAGCAAGCCATTGTATCTGGTTGGCAGAAGGACTTCTATTACCTTATAATCTTCAGTAACATCAAACGAAGTTGTGACACCTTTAAATAGTATGCTATCAGCAAAGCTTGATGCTGAATCAAATTCTGGTTGAAGTATCTGATCAACCCCCAGGGTTTCAAGTACTTTGTAATGTAATGGGTTAATTGCCCTGCTTACCAGTTTTCTTACACCAGCTTGTTTCAATAATGCTGTGGTCATAATAGAAGCTCCATAATCTTCCCCAATTGTGACAATTGCATAATCGCATTCTTTCAGCGGCAAGGTTTGCAGTGCAAGTTCACTGGTACAATCAAGGCTAATGGTTTGAAAAATAGTATCCTTAAAAATTTCTGTCTTTTCCCGGTTGCCATCAATACCAATTACTTCATGACCCAAAGCTGTGAGCCTGATTGACAATGCTGACCCGAAATTCCCAAGCCTATTACGATAAATTTCATGTGCTTAATTTTAATTGATCATTATATTTTCTGAAGGAAATGGTAATTATATCGGTTTAATCTCCTGAAAATTCCTACCAATATCGTAAGCGTTCCTATACGTCCCAAAAACATCGTAATGATCAGCACCCATTTCCCGGCTATCGACAGGTATGCTGTAATACCCAACGATAAACCAACTGTTCCAAATGCTGAAACTACTTCAAATACAATTTTTGAAAGATTAAACTGACCATCTGTTAAGACGAGGGTAAAAACTGCAATTGAAATTACCAGGAATGAAAGAAAGATAACAGCAAATGCCCTGCTTACTGATTCTTTCGTCAATTCTCTTCCATAAACTTCTATTTTATCCTGGCCTTTGGATAAATGAAAAAAATTGAGAACTGCCACAGCAAATGTTGTCGTTTTTATGCCACCACCTGTAGACGCTGGTGACGCTCCAACCCACATTAAAAACAGGTAAAGCAAGACTGAAACAGGAGCTAGTAACGACATGTCAGCAGTATTAAACCCAGCTGTCCTGGCGGTCACAGAACCGAAAAAAGCACCGGCTACTTTACCTGACACTGATAAGTCTTTCAATGAATGATTGTATTCGGAAAAGAAGAAAAATACAAACCCGGTTAAGAGCAATACCAAGGTTGTAATAAGGGCCACCCGGGAATTCAGATTGATTATTTTTGGTGCATGAACATAGCCCTTTTTCCCAATAATCTGGTGATACTTATTCTTCAAAAAGTGCTTTAATAACCGATAATAATTAAAAATTACAGGGAAGCCCAAACCTCCAATGATAACAAGTATACCAATCACATAATGAAGATTGTAGTTGAACCTGAAACCAGGTTGGTATAATCCTTGCGAAAGAGTGGAAAATCCTGCGTTGCAGAATGCGGAAATGGAATGAAACGATGAAAAACCAATCATTGAAAGATGACTGGAAAATCCAGACGAATCTAATGAATAATATATAATGACTGCCCCAACTGTTTCAATAGAGAAAGTAACCAGGATGATCTTTAATAACGTTTTGAAAATCTCACCAAGCTTTTCTTCATTGATAAGTTCTTTTAAAAGAAATTCATTCCCAAAAGAAGCCCCTCCTTTAAAGAAATATCCAAAAAAACTTGTGAAGGTCATCACACCTAATCCTCCAACCTGGATAAGTGCTATAATTATTAGTTTACCCAATGGAGTAAAGCAGGTAGCTGTATCAACAACTAGTAATCCCGTAACGCATACAGCGCTGGTTGAAGTAAAAAAAGCATCCGTTAACCCGATTCCATGGAAAGTGGCCTTCGGTAACATCAGTAAAACAGTACCAAATACAATGATAAATAGGAAACTGAAAGTAAAGAGAAGTCCGGGATTTGTATTTCGAAATTTTAGCTTTAATGTACTTGTTGATACCTCTATAATAAGCGCTATCAAAAAAATCAAATAAACAGCTAAATTTCTAGTGAGGAAATCAAGCATTAAGCCTTGAGTCCAGAAAACTCCCGTAAATCCAGTCCTTGCATTGAGTATTAATAATAAGAGAGGAATGACTGCCAATTCCGAAAGTCGTAGCCTAAGATCTCTAACCTTCCACTTTTTTATAAAAAGCCCGGAAACATTGCTCAGTATAATAGCACATAAGATGATATTATACAATCGTTGAATAGAAATTAATTCTTCTGTCTCATGCCCGAAACCAATGTGATACAGCATGATGAGAAAGCCAGACAATGCTGCAAGCAGACCCAATGTATCCAGGAAAGCCAGCAACCGTTTCCTTATAAGGTTAAAAAAATCAATAATCCTAAGTAAGCCTAACTTTATCGACATATTCAAATAGAAGAAAGGTAAGTCATAACACAAAGTTAGTATTAAGTTGTTTGAATCAGTAAACCACTAAAAATCAAAATATTATTATCATGAGCACTGAAGGCTGTATTATTCAGCTGATTTCTGTATTATTCAGTTTTTAACAAACCTATAATCAAACAGGTAGCTAAAAATTATAATAAATTAATACTACCTGATTTTCTTACTTTTAATAAAATAATTTGAATATTAATTCATCTTCAACCTTCATTTTTTCATGGAGAAACTAATCAAATCTGTTACTCTTAATAAGCAGCTGAATTGTTTTTTCGAATAAGTGCCATCTCTTTAGTATTTTTGTCCTGATCAATTTCAAACTGAAGTCCTTGAATACAACTTTGCTCTTTCTTGATATCAGCGGCGGTGAACTATTAGTAATTGTTCTTGTCGTTTTCCTGGTATTTGGGCCTCAGAAGATGCCTGAAATCGCCAGGAAAATAGGTCGTGCCATCAATGAAATGAAAAAGGCTTCGAATGACCTTACGCGAGAATTCAGGCAGGAATCCTCAGGAATCAGAAGTGAAATTGCCGCCGCCCAAAGTAAAGTAAAGGATGAAATAAATAGTGCAACCCAGGAGGTTTCCAAAACACGGGCCAGGGTAGTAAAGGATCTGTCAGTCGACAATGAACTTAAGAATAATCCCACTCAACAAGTCCCTGCTCCTGAACCAATTGAACCTGTTGTTGATCCCCCTGCCCCCCCTGAAAAAAGTGAATAATAAAAACAGTTCACGTTCGTTGATTACTTAGCTCTGACGCATCTAAATATACATATTGTTCCCCCTTTATGAAAATACGTTCACTGGTACTTATCTTCTCATTTATTGCACTGAGTTTCTCATTACAAGCTCAAAACAGGCATTGGAGAGCTGCTGATGATGCATTCAACAATATGCAGTATAACCAGGCATTGACGAAGTATAAGAAAGCGCTGTCAAAAGCCAAAGGTAAACCTGATAAGGAAAAAATATCCTTTCAGATGGCTGAATGCTACCGGCTTATCAATAATACCAAGAAGGCTGAAACTGCATATAAAAGAATTTCCAAAACAAACTATGCAGAAAAGAACCCCATTGTATTCCTCTACCTTGCACAAGCGATGATGAGCAATGAAAAATACGAAGATGCCCTGGTGTTTTTTGAGAAATATTCAGAGCAGGCACCTGATGACGTAAGGGGACTAAATGGGGTTGAATCGTGCAAACTTGCAAAGGAATGGATAGATTCTCCTACAAAATTCAATATTAAAGTAGAGAAACCTCTGAATTCCAAGGAATCTGATTTTTCTGTTGCTTATGCTGATAAACTTTATAATACAATTGTCTTCACCTCAACACGGGATGCTGCAACCGGAAAATCATTGGATAACTGGACCGGCCAGAGTTTTAGTGATCTCTTCATTGCAAAACTGGACCCCAAGGGGCAATGGTCTTCCCCTGTGCTGCTTGAAACCGGTAATGTCATTAATACCGGTGCCAATGAAGGCAACCCCGCATTAAACAGTAAATTCAACCAGTTATATTTTACCCGCTGTGGTAATGATAAAGGCTCTCTGCAAGGTTGCCAGGTTTATGTTTCAAGGCGTTCAGGAAGAAATTGGGGTGATCCCAAGCCTCTCTCATTAGGGGGAGACAGCACAACAGTCTTTGGAAACCCTTCTATTAGTCCTGATGAACTCATGATTTTCTTTTCAAGCGACCTGCCCAATGGTGAGGGAGGAAAGGATTTATGGATGGCAGCAAGAAAAACAGCCGGTGATGAATTCGGAAAAGCCATTAATCTCGGGCCGGCAGTAAACACTGCGGGTGATGAAATGTTCCCTTTCCTGCGCAACGACACAAGCCTTTATTTTGCTTCAAATGGCCACCCCGGGATGGGTGGGCTGGATATTTTCCGCTCCACCTTTTCCAATGGGATCTGGAACAAACCCGTTAACCTTCAGTACCCGGTCAATTCAGCCGGCGACGATTTTGCCATGATTTTCAATCCTGAAGAAGATAAAGGTTTCTTTTCTTCAAACCGTAAAGGAGGCAGAGGCGGTGATGATATCTACTCATTTGAGAATCCACCTGTTCTGTTTACTCTTCAAGGGATCGTAAAGGATGATAATACTTTGCAGATTATCACCGGTGCAGTGGTGAAACTTACCGGCTCCGATGGCTCTTCAATTGAAGCCAAAACAGATGCCCGTGGGATTTATAGTTTCAATAAAGCCCAGATCAAAGCCCGCACTTCCTATGAATTGGTGTGTGTTAAGGATGATTATTTCAATAAAAAAGCCAGGGAAACCACCGTCGGATTAGAGAGTAGCAAGGATTTCACCATTGATTTTATGCTTGAAAGAATCCCGGATAAACCGGTCGTCCTGCCCGATATCCTTTACGATCTTGCAAAATGGGACCTGAAACCTCAATACCAGGATTCACTGCAGGGACTTATCAAGACACTGGACGAAAATGAAACCATTATCGTTGAGTTAGCTTCTCATACCGATTCAAGAGGTTCAGACGAAAGTAATGATGTTCTTTCGCAGAAACGTGCGGAATCAGTTGTTAATTACCTGATTGAAAGAGGGATTGATCCTGATCGTTTGGTTGCTAAAGGCTATGGTGAACGTGTTCCCCGCAAACTTGCCAAAGATGTTACTAAAGATGGATTCTCATTTAAATCCGGAACCTTACTCACAACTACATTCATTGATTCTTTAGCCACTAAACCTATACAGGAAGCGGCTCATGCATTGAACAGGAGGACAGAATTCCGTATCCTGAGCAAAGACTTTGTGCCTAAAACACAGAATAAAGCCATTGTAAGTCAAACCCAGAAAGTAACGGTTCAGATTAATCCGGAAGACAATATCCTCCGATACCTGGAGAATCCTGATCAGACAATGACTATTTCAGCCGTACTGAATGGAATCAATGTAGATATTGTGATCAGTGAAGAAGGACCTGGATTGAGCTTTTCCGAAGATCAGGTCCTGAAGCTTTTAAAAGAAGGAGCCATTGGTAAAACAGATTTCGCTGGTGATGCTGCAAAGATTCTTGGTAACAACTCAGTATCTGATAAGGCCATCTTTAATGTCGCTGAAATCAATATTGCAAATAAATCGTCATTTGACCTTGAAGGAACTGTCCTGAAGAAACAAAAAGCTGCAGTCCTGATGAATGAATCAGTCCTGAAACGTTTTGGAAAATACAGTATAGACAAAGAAAAGAAACAGATCATCTTCCAGTAGAAGCAAGCAGGACCAGCAGATGTCGGATCAGTTGAAATATACCCTTAGAGGGGTTAGTGCAGCCAAAGAGGATGTCCATGCAGCAATTAGCAAATTGGATAAGGGCTTATTCCCGAATGCTTTTTGTAAGGTTGTCCCGGATTTCCCGGGAGGGGATCAGGATTCTTGCGTAGTAATGCATGCCGATGGTGCTGGGACAAAATCGTCATTAGCATACCTCTACTGGAAAGAAACAGGAGATTTGTCTGTCTGGAAAGGAATTGCACAGGATGCCATCGTCATGAATACTGACGACCTCTTATGCGTAGGTATCACTGACGGAATATTCATATCCTCAACAATCGGCCGAAATAAAAACCTTATTCCCGGAGAAGTAATTAGTACCATTATTAACGGTACTGAAGAATTCCTGGAAAAAATGAGATCCTATGGCATCGGAATATTCTCAACCGGTGGTGAAACAGCAGATGTTGGTGACCTTGTTAGAACAATCATTGTCGACAGCACTGTTACAGCCAGGGTGAAACGCAATTCTATTATTGAGAATAAAATTGTCCCGGGTAATGTGATTGTCGGATTGGCTTCTTTTGGCCAGTCATCCTATGAAGATACGTATAATGGAGGAATGGGAAGCAATGGGCTTACTTCTGCCCGTCACGACGTATTCTCCCGTTTATATGCGGATAAATACCCGGAAAGCTATGACACACGGCTTCCTCAAGAAGTTGTTTATTGTGGGAGCAAGCAACTCACTGACCCATCCTCAATCCCGGGCCTGGACATTGGTAGACTTGTCCTCTCTCCTACCCGTACCTATGCTCCGGTAATTCATAAAATACTTGAAGAATTCAGAGGGAAGATAAATGCTATGATCCATTGCAGTGGAGGCGGACAAACCAAAGTCCTGCATTTTGCCGGGAATGTGCATATTATTAAGGATAACCTTTTCCCGATTCCACCTTTGTTTGCTTTGATCGGGGAACAATCCGGCACCTCTCTGAAAGAAATGTACCAGGTATTTAATATGGGACATCGAATGGAATTATATTTGGATCAACAATATGCTAATGACATCATTGGAATATCCAAAAGCTTTGGAATTGACGCAAGGATTATCGGCAGAGTGGAAGCTTCAGATCATAAAACATTGACTATCAAGTCCGATGAACAATTTTTCGTGTATTGAATTTAAGATAGTTATCATCATCAATTTTAAGTGGTAAATAACCAACAGTTAATTTTTCTTCAAAAACCTAAATTCTGCATGAGAATCATATCTTCAATCCTGACAGGAATATTAATCATTGTATTCATTCAGAACCAATGCATAGCCCAATCATCCCTCATCCGGATTATGAAAGCAGAGATGGAACATGAAATGAACTCCCTGAGTAAACAAGAGTATCCTGCTTACTTCATGGAATATAAAATCTTTGATCAGTATAGCCTTGGAATTCAAGCTTCTTTTGGTTCTGTTCTCACGGCAAACATCGACTCAAGTCGCTCATTTACAGCAGCCGTCAGGCTTGGAAGCTATAAAATGGACAATACGCATGCCCTGCCTGAAGGATCAAACCCCATGCTGGAACCCAGCCAGGTTATGTTACCATGGACATATGATGAACAGATACTTCGTCTGGAAATGTGGAATGCAACAGCTTATGCTTATGAGCGATCAAAAGATCAATATAAACAAGTACTGGATGCCAGGGATGATGAAGGTTTTAAACAGGATGTCGACGACTTTACTAAGGCAGATGCTTTAGTGTATTATGAAGAAGTTCCTGAAAGTATCATCAATAAATCATTGTTGGATGAGTGGAAGTTAAAATGTTCGTCTCTCTCATCACAATTTCTTGAAGATACTTCATTCATGGCAGGAACAGTGTTTTTTGCCACAAATCAGAACCGGCAACACCTTGTAACTTCTGAAGGCCAGGAAATTAGTCAGAATAAACAATCATGTATGCTGATGATCATGGGGTTAATCAGGACTACTGACAACCAATTGGCTGTGGATATGCTAACCTATTCAGTAAACGACCCTTCAGAACTGAAATCGATCGAGAATATCAGGATTGACCTGCAGCAGATGATTACACGGATGAAATTGATGAAGGATGCTCCCATTGCACAGCCATACAGTGGTCCGGCCCTGCTGTCACCGCAGGCTGCAGGCGTATTCTTTCACGAAATATTCGGACATAGGGTAGAAGGGCATCGGTTGGCAGATATGAATGATAGTCAAACATTTGGTGATAAGCTTGGTAAAACTGTTCTTCCAAAATACATCAGCATCTCTTTTGATCCTACTAGCAAAGATTATAAGGGTCAGCATCTTACCGGAAGCTATAAATATGATGATGAAGGGATCCTCGCAAAAAAGGTAAAGGTGGTTGAAAACGGAGTTTTGCAGGATTTCCTTATGTCACGAAAGCCTGTCAAAGGTTTCAACCAATCCAACGGACATGGAAGAGCCATGATAGGATCGGGAGCTGTTTCCAGGCAATCCAACATGATTGTTGAATCAGAGAAAACATATAATGAAGCGGAATTGAGGAAAAAACTGATATCTGAATGCAAACGACAGAAAAAAGAGTATGGCTATTATTTCAAACAGGTTTCAGGAGGTCTCACCTTAAACTCAGTTTATATGGCCAATGTTTTTACTGTTTTTCCTACCGAGATATACAGGGTTTATGCTGATGGAAGGCCGGATGAGATGGTGCGTCAGGTTTCACTTATTGGAACCCCGCTAACCATGTTTTCAGAAATAGAAGCCGCCGGCGATGACTCTGAATTATTCCCGGGGTTTTGTGGTGCAGAATCAGGGTCCATCCCGGTAACCATCGTATGCCCCTCCTTCTTTGTAAAGAAAATTGAAACACAGAAAACACCTGAATTTCATGTTGAGAAGCCATTCCTGGTACAACCTTCGGCTACAACAATATCATCCAATTAATCATCAGGTGAGTAGAATCCCATTGTAATAATCATTAAATATGAAATCACTTTTCAATATAGCAATCACTTTCTTTTGCTTAGGTATCACATTCGGAAGCTATGCCCAATTGACTTCAATTAATCCAGAGGAAGAAAAAATTGTTACATCAGCGCTTAAGGATGAACTATTCAGAAGTTTTCATCAACTGAATGATACTGATATGCAAAAACCGTTTTTTATTGCATATACTTTGCTCTGGGGAAAAGAGTATCGCTGCGGGGCAAAAATGGGTACAGTTTATTATGACCGGTTCGATCCGAACAATGCCGGAACCCTTAGGCTTATGGTAGGAAATTATGAATTGAATGATGAAAACTTCAATGATACCGAAAGCAATTATAATTCTGCTTCTGCATTCCGACAATTTACAACATTGCCGCAGGAGGCAGATTATTGGGCAATCAGGAGGTATTTCTGGCAAATGTCTGATGAAGTTTATCGGTCAGCAAACGACCATTATAAACATAAAATTGAAGCTATTAACAGGAAAGCTGGTAATAATCCCAACGAAGGATTGAGAGATTTCAATCCTTCTACAGCTGTTACAAATATTAAAGCACCTGAAGTCATTGAGTTCGACAGGCAGAAAATGTCAAGCCTCTTAAAGAAGTTATCAGGTATTTTTCTTGAGGATACAGTGTTTATCGATTCTGAAGCAACGTTTAATGCAAGGAATTACATGACCTATTACTATAATACTGAAGGTACTGTCCTGCATCATCCCTATACAAGTTTTTCCATCAATTTATCGGCCAATTGCTTTGATGTTAACGGAAGTACATTAATTGAAAGCATAGGATTCAATGGATTAACAATGAATGAATTACCTGGTGAAGATGAATTGGTTCAGGCTTGTCAATTAATAAAAACACGTTTATTAAACAACAGAATTCCGGATACCATCCCCGAAGACTATTCCGGCCCTGTGCTATACGAAGGAGTCTCCAGTGCCGATTACTTCAGGAAATACTTTTTTGAGGGGACAAATACACTTATTGCCTCCCGTGAGGTATTTAGTAATGAAAATCGCACGCTAGCGGTAAAGCAGAATGACAGTGATGAACAGAAGTATAATAAAAGGATTTTCTCCAAAGACCTGACTGTGTTGGATTGCCCCTCCCTGAAACAATTCCAGGGCACCCCACTCTATGGTTATTATCCGATGGATGCGGAAGGCATAGCTCCTCCCGACACCTTACTCCTGGTGGAAAATGGGGTACTGAAAAACATGTTAAATAACCGCATTCCTACTCCTAACCAGCAGGTTCCCAATGGACATTCAAGGTTCGGAGGATTATCAGTTAACGACCAGGTTGCACCCGGGGTATTGGTGGTAAATGCTAAAAATGGGAAAAGTAAGGAAGAACTGAGAAAGATGCTGTTGGAAGAAGCAGAAGACCGCAACCTCGAATATGCAATGATAGTAAGGCCTCTTTTTATCGGTAAAAATTACTGTAGCAATCAATACTTTCTGGTAAAAATAGCCGATCAGTCGGAACGATTAATTAAGGAAGATATTTCTGATAATGATAGCTATATGAAAACACAGACAGACAGGCTATTAGGATTCTCATCAACCCAAATTGTAAAAAATGATTTCTACTCTTATCTCCAGGAATTGCCGGTGAGTTTTATAGTACCGGATGCTGTGCTTGTTGAAAACGGAAATTTCAGATTTAGCAGCAATTCTCAGTATGGGACGGAGAAAAGATTGGTACCTTACCCAACCATAAAGAAAGTAAATTAAGGGTTGAAGTAAAGTTCATACATTAAGGGACTAAAACGTGAACTCCTGTCACGTTTTTGCTGTATCTGTATTTGTTATGATTTCAGCCTTTGGCATGAATAATTGCAGCAGTATTCAAAGGTATTTATCTCCTCCTTAGTCACAATCCGGACTCTTATTTCTCAGATAAAAAAGACTAACTTTGCACCCGCAAAAATGAACGCATTAATATGTTAGATAAATTAGAAGCCATTCATAGCCGTTACATCAGTATTGAGCAGCAAATCAATGATCCTGCTGTAATGTCGGATATGAAGAACTATATAAAACTCTCTAAGGATTTTAAAGAGTTGCAACCTGTTGAAGCCGCCTACAAGCAGTATAAAATGCTTACAGAAAATATCGAGGCTGCAAGGGTTATGCTAACTGAAGAGAAAGATGAAGAAATGAGGGCTTTTGCCCGTGAGGAGCTTGAAAGCATGATCAGCCAGAAAGATATCCTGGAAGAAGATACTCGTCTCTTACTCATTCCTTCTGATCCACAGGATGGCAAAAATGCCGTGCTTGAAATCAGGGCAGGTACTGGTGGTGATGAAGCCAGTCTTTTCGCCGGAGATCTGTATCGCATGTATACACGATTCTGCGAAACCCGCGGATGGAAATTAGAACTCGTGAGCATGGCCGAAGGTACTATGGGGGGATTCAAGGAAATTATCCTCGAAGTTAAAGGAGAAGGGGTTTACGGAGTGCTTAAATATGAATCAGGGGTTCATCGTGTTCAGCGTGTTCCTGCAACCGAAACCCAGGGCCGTGTTCATACTTCAGCTGCTACCATTGCCGTTCTGCCTGAAGCCGATGAATTTGATGTTGATCTCAAACCCAGCGATATCCGTAAAGATACCTACTGCTCTTCAGGCCCGGGTGGACAAAGCGTAAACACCACTTATTCTGCTGTCAGACTCACGCATGTTCCAACCGGAATTGTGGTCGCAATTCAGGATGAAAAATCTCAGATAAAGAATTTTGAGAAAGCCATGACGGTTCTTCGGACACGCATCTTTGAAAGAGAATACCAGAAATACCTGGATGAAATTTCAAAAAAAGAAAGACCATGGTTTCTTCAGGGGATCGTTCTGCCAAAGTCAGGACTTACAACTATCCTCAAAGCCGTGTGACAGATCACCGCATCAATATGACCCTTTATAACCTCTCAACCTTCATGGATGGTAATATCCAGGAAGTAATCGATGCCCTGCAACTGGCTGAAAATGCTGAACGGCTCAAAGCTGCTGTTGAATAATCAAATTTTCCAATTGCTGGGAAAGGGAATTTTTTGGCGGCGGGCGGAAACCACCCCCCCCCCCGGGGGGGAGGCTCCCCCACCCCCCAAAGGACAAAAAATTTATCATCCCTTCATCACCATCCCATGAATCGTCAACAACTCTTCGATCTGATCAGGAATAAAAGATCATTTCTTTGTGTCGGACTTGATAGTGATCTTCAAAAGATCCCCAGGCATCTCATGGATTTTGATGACCCTGTTTTCGAGTTTAATAAGGCTATTATTGATGCTACCTTGCCTTTTACTGTCGCTTATAAACCCAACCTGGCATTTTATGAGAGTCGTGGTTTGAAAGGAATGGAAAGCCTGCATAAAACCATGAACTATTTAGAAAAGTTCAAGGATGAGGTATTCACTATTGCTGATGCCAAACGCGGAGACATTGGTAATACATCTTCACAATATGCAAAGGCTGCATTTGATAAATCAGCATCAGGTTTTAGTTTCGATGCTATTACAGTTGCGCCTTATATGGGGGAAGATTCCGTATCTCCGTTTCTTGGATTCAATGGAAAATGGGTCATCCTTTTAGCATTAACTTCAAATAAAGGAGCTGATAACTTCCAGTTAAACAAGGATGCTGAAGGAATTCCTCTTTTTGAGAGAGTATTGGAAACATCCAGGCATTGGGGATCTCCTGATAATATGATGTATGTTGTGGGTGCCACCCGTGCAGAAATGCTGGCAGAAGTCAGAAAAATTGTCCCTGAGCACTTCCTTCTGGTTCCGGGTGTCGGAGCCCAGGGAGGTAGCCTGCAGGAAGTGGCCAGGTATGGAATGAATGACCACTGCGGACTCCTTGTTAATGCCTCACGTTCCATTCTTTTTGCTTCAGCTGATCCTGATTTTGCAGAAAAAGCAGCCGAAGAAGCATCCAGTATGCAAAAAGATATGCAAGCCCTTCTTATGCAGCAGGATCTTATTTAGCATTTCATCACCTCATCCTCACCCTTATGAATAAGAAATTGTTCCGGGTCATAAGTATTGTTTTGTTATCCCTGGCCTTGATCTGGCTCCTTTTACCAGTTTATTTGCGCAAAGCCATTGTGTATCAACACCCTGGAATTGACGATTACTCACTTTTCGCCAACAGGCAAGTTGCAAAGGGCATTCCCTTACCCTGGAAAAAACATCCGGAATACAACAAATTAGTAATAAACGATTCCTCTATTGCCTATTTCAGGCAATATGGAACAACGGCTTTTGTTGTGATTCAAAATGATAGCCTGCTGCATGAAGAATATTGGGATGGATATGCTGACTCTTCGCTAAGCAACTCATTTTCAATGGCAAAGAGCATCGTTTCACTGCTTATCGGTTGTCTGCTGGATGAAGGAAAAATTAAGAGTCTCGATCAGCCAATCACAGATTATATACAGGAATTCAAAGGTGAAGCATACCAAAACATCCGGATCAAAGATTTACTTAGCATGAGTTCCGGGTTAGATTGGGATGAAGCCTATTCAAGCGCTTTTTCAAAGACTACCCAGGCATATTATGGCCAAAACTTATCTGAATTAGTGACTTCACTCCAAATTGCTGAGGCTCCGGGAAAAATATTCAGATACAAAAGCTGTGATACACAACTACTTAGCATTATCATAGAAAAAGCTTCCGGTAAGAGTTTAGCAACTTATGCGTCGGAAAAATTATGGCAACCGCTGGGGGCTCAGTATGATGCTTACTGGAGTTTAGACACAGAAGATGGACATGAGAAAGCATACTGTTGTTTTAACAGTAATGCAACTGATTTTGCCCGAATCGGTCAGTTAGTGCTGGATACCGGCCAATTCAACCAGAAACAGGTTATTTCACGGGAATATATGATGGAAGCTACTTCTCCTGCAACCTGGCTTGTGAATGAATCTGGCGAGAAATGCGATTGGTACGGCTACCAGTTCTGGAGACTTACATACAAGGGAATGAATATTATCTATGCGAGGGGAATCCTGGGGCAATACATCTTTGTGATCCCGGAATTGAAAACGGTAGTGGTTAGGCTCGGCCATAAAAGGAGTGAAATAAAGAGAGGGAATGTTCCGGAGGATGTTTATATATATCTCGATGCAGCCATCAATTTGCTGAATTCCGGACCTATTTACTAATTCCTGTTCACCCTCGTGAAGACAAATGCACAAGTGCAGTGTAAATGTCTCACTATTGCCCCTTTTACTAAATGAAAAGGCTCTTCAGCATGTGTAGCCAATGCCGGATCAATTAGATAGGCACAAAAATAATAATGGCTGCCTGGTTGGGCAGCCATTAATCAAAGAAACTATCAATTATTGGACAATTGTGATCCAGTTATGAATATCCGGTTCATCACCATACTGAATTCCCAGCAACATTTTATATAATTTTGTTGAAACCTCTCCGGCTTTACCATCCTTGCAATAATGAAATTCCTGCCCGGTTACGGGATCCACGATTCTTCTTATCGGTGAAATAACAGCTGCAGTACCACATGCTCCGACTTCATCAAATTCTGCGAGTTCTTCAACAGGAATTTTTCTTCTTTCAACTGTCATTCCCATATCTTCAGCCAAAGTCATCAGGCTTTTATTAGTTATGGAAGGAAGTATTGATTCTGAAAGCGGTGTAATATACTTATTTCCTTTAATGGCAAAGAAATTGGCCGGGCCGGCTTCATCAATATACTTTTTCTCCCGGGCATCAAGGAACAAAGCAGAAGCAAAGCCTTGTTTATGGGCGCGTTCTCCTGCCATCAGACTGGCAGCATAATTGCCCCCGACTTTATATTTTCCGGTGCCAAGAGGGGCAGCTCTATCAGAATCATGAGCAATTTGAATACTAACCGGGTTAAACCCTTCCTTAAAATAGGGACCAACAGGTGAAACAAATACAAGCAACATATATTCATCGGCAGGTTTAACACCAACTCTTGGACCACTTCCAATTAATAGTGGACGAATATAGAGTGAAGCACCGGTTCCATAAGGAGGTACGAATTCCTTATTCATCTTTACCGCTGTAATGATGGCTTCTTTAAATAACTCAGCGGGTGGAACAGCCATCAATACTCCATTGGCCGAATCCTGCATCCTTTTTGCATTTTCTTCCCATCGGAACAGACGAATTTTCCCATCTTTGCCCATGTATGCTTTAAGTCCTTCAAAGGCTTGTTGTCCATAATGCAATGCTGTTGCAGCCATATGGATTGGAATGTATTCCGAATCAGAAATCTCCAGTTTGCTCCATTCACCTTCGCGAAAATAAGCCCTGATATTATAATTGGTCTTCAGGTAACCAAAAGGGAGGGTACTCCATTCAATGTTGGTCATTTTCGTATATCTTTTATTAATTATTATCCTGAAAACGAAGGACTTGAAAGGGATGCTACCCACAAGTCAAAAAACAACTTTACCAGTCATTTATGAGCGATCCCCGATGGGCGAAGTTAAATATTATTTCATTGGGTATTCTCATTTTCACAATCATTTTTCCTCTATATGTTTAACTTAAAAGTGGTCTAAATTAATATGATTAACATACTAGAATCAGGCTCGTCACGTTTTTGTGAGTATCTTTGTAACATATAAAGCAAGGAATGTACAGGCGGGTTTTACTATAAAAAAGCAAGATTTAACCTGCATTACAGCTGCAATGTTTAACTAATATAAAAGAAGATGAATACAAAAGTTTTATTAGCACTTGGATTAGCAATGGTGTTGTTGGGTAGCTCATGTGTGAGCTCAAAGAAGTATAAAGCCCAAACAAGCAAACTTGAATCTCTCACCCAATCATTTTCCAAAGCTCAGGCTGACCTGAATGCTTGTGAAAATGCAAGAGCAAAGCATAAAGATGATGTAGACGCTCTCAACAAACAGATTACCGACCTTAATGACCAGGTTGCTTATTTCAAAAAGAACAATAATCAGGTTCTTAATCAACTGGAGAACCTTTCAGTTATTTCAGGTGCCCAGGCAGAAAGCATTAAACAATCGATGGATAACATCGGGAAAAAAGATGCTTACATTTATGGTTTGCAGAATTCCTTAGCTCAGAAAGATTCATTGAATATGGCTTTAGTCCTGAATCTAAAGGGAGCTATTGGCAACCTTAACGACCAGGATATCAATATCAAGGTTGATAAAGGGGTAGTTTATATCGATATTTCTGACAAGATGCTCTTCAAGAGTGGCAGCTATGTGATTACAGAGCAGGCCAGCACTGTACTGGGAAAAGTAGCCAAAGTTCTGGCCAATCAGCCCAACATCGAATTCATGGTTGAAGGTCATACCGACAATGTTCCTTTCAAAAAAGGTGACCTTGAAGATAACTGGGACCTGAGTGTTAAACGAGCTACATCTGTTGTACGATTATTACAGTCGAAGTACGGCCTGGATCCGTCAAAGATGACCGCTGCCGGCAGAAGTGAGTATAAACCTCTCAGTGCCAATGATAATGCTGAAGGTAAATCTGCAAATCGCCGCACCCGTATTGTTATCCTTCCACAATTGGATCAATTCTTCAAACTGCTTGAGAAGTAGGTTTGGACTAAAAGGTTGACAACGTTAATATTTTCTGCCCCTGGGGAATTTCCCGGGGGTATTTTTTTTGATTGAAAACTCTTACTTTTACTTTACAATCAGATAACCTCATGAAGAAAAAACGATTGGCAGGTAAACGTATTCAGTCGGTTAAGGAAAAAGATGCTCTTTTAGCATTTCCAGACCCAACAGATTTGCCGGAGATTTCCATAGTGCGAACAACTGAAACCACTCCAGGGCTTGATTCTGAAATTCAACTTGAAACTGAGAATCCAAGGCTACTCCTTCTTCTTAACAATATCAATGACCTTGTTTGTGAAATCGATGAAAATGGGATTTATCGATACGCCAATAACCAATATAAAGATATCTTAGGCTATGCTCCTAAAGAACTGATAGGAAAAAATGCTTTAGAGTTTATCCACCCCGATAATCTTAAACGAAGCTATGAGCAATATGAGAAATTGCAGGAAAACAAATCAAAAATCACTGATACTTACAGGTTCCGGCATAAGAACGGCGAATACCGAGTCATTGAATCCAAGGGGAAGGTGTATGTGAATGAGAAGCAAGAGCAAAGAACTGTTGTAATATCGCGTGACATCACCGAGCAATACCTGTCAGAACAAGCAATAAAAGCTTCTGAAAAAAAATATCGCGGCTTGCATCAAAGTCTTATGGATGGTTATGCCTGGGTGGATATGAATGGAACAATCAAAGAATGCAATGAAGCATTTAAACACATGCTGGGTTATGAGTATGAGGAAATATACAAGCTTAACTTCCTTGATATCACACCTATTAAATGGCACCAAACAGAGTTGAATATCATTGAAAAACAAGTACTTATAAACGGTTATTCAGAAGTTTTAAGAAAAGAATATATCAGGAAAGATGGATCTGTTTTCCCCGTTGAATTGCGTATATATCTCTCCAAAGATGATGATTATAAACCGGAAGGTATGTGGGCTATAGTAAGGGACATATCGGATGAAGTGAAAGCAGAGGAAATCCAGGTGAAACTTTATCAGCAATTAGAAGAATTAAATAGTACCAAAGATAAACTGCTTTCAATCATGGCTCATGACCTCAGGGGGCCTTTTAATAGTATTATTGGCTATGCAGAACTCCTTCATATCAGTAGTCAGTCAAACGACCTGTCTAACTTTGAGGAATATATTCAGAGAATTGAGAGTTGTGCTAAACAATCCTATGTCCTGCTTGAAAACCTGCTAACATGGGCCAATGCACAAACAGGTGCACTAAAATACCAACCCACATTATTAAATATCAATACATTAATTGAACAAACTATCAGTTTCCTATTGCCCGCTGCAGATAGAAAGAAGATTGAAATTGACGTAAGTTATTCCGATAACCTTAGCCTGGAAATCGACTCAGATATGCTCAAAACAATCCTACGCAACTTACTTTCTAATGCGATTAAATTTACAGATATTGGAGGGAGTGTGTCCATTAAAATGATTCATAATGCTGATTCATTCACTATACATATTAATGATACTGGTGTTGGTATGTCGGAGGAATCCATGATATCAATTTTTGAAGAGGACAATTTTGTAACAACAAAGGGAACCATGGCTGAAAATGGTTCAGGAATCGGTCTTAAATTATGCAAAGACCTTGTTCAATTATTGAATGGTTCCATCAAAGTGACAAGTAAAATTAATCAAGGCACCAACGTTTCTGTCAACTTTCCGATTCATATTAACTAGTTTTTGATAAACTAAAATTTTCTTTACAAAGAATATTCCTCTCTTCACGGAGCAATTTCCCCCATTCACCGGAATTTAATTCCTACCCTACATAGAAGTGCATAGGTTTGCATCATAATTGAGTTACTATGAGCAGCCTACTCCCCTATTCCCTTAATGCCGGACAACAAAACTCCGACTCCTTTTACCTGGATCTCGAGTGTTTTACTGATCGGATGATCCTAAAAGCGGATGCCTGTCTTGGCAGATTTACCGAAGATTATTATATTCACAACCAGCGACTTAATAAGAGAATCGATTCTTCCAGGCATGAATACCTGCTTGAACTTCTGATGATTGGCATCTTCTGGATGAACTACTCAGTGAAGGCAGCACAAACCAAAAGAATCTCCACTACCATCCTGACTGAACTTTATAAACTGCGCAAGCGATATCCCAGGCAGAAATCCAGGATCGATAAGATCAGGGGTATACTTGCTTATCAACTCCTTGAACAAAGAAACCAGGCGTTGGAGATAGAATATACAGATAAAAACTTCAACCGACTATTAAACTGGCTGCATTCAACCGGTGAGTTTAATGAAGAAGTAAAAAAGATGAAAAGCTGGCTTGAATTCTTTAAAACGAAAAACAATTCCTACATCTGGCAAATACTAAATTCGTCATGTTACTTTGCAGAAAGGTTTTCCTCTGACGGAAAGAAAGTACTGGGTAAATACACTATGAATATTGAATGCTTCCAGGCAATCAATAAAATTAATTATCAAAACAAGGAGGATTATTTTTTAGTTAATCGTAAAGAAAATGAGTACCACCTGAATATGTTTGGTGCAGAACTGCTAAACAGGGAGCTTAAATCCGGGTTTCTGCAGACAAAGAAAAAGGTCCTGCTGCTTCCTACCTGTATGAGAACTGAACCAGCTTCAGGATGTAAAGCCTGCAATGATGGAATTGAAAAGAAATGTACATTTTGTAATTCAAACTGTAATATTGGAAAAATCGCATCGCAGATGAAGTTAATGTCAACAGATACCTATATCATTCCTCATTCATCGGATTTTACCAGGTTCCTTGAAAAATGGCAAAATAAACCTGATACAAGCCTCATTGGTGTAGCATGTATTTTAAATTTGCTGACTGGTGGCTATGAGATGAAAAACCTGAATATTTCATCTCAATGTATCTTTCTCGATTATTGTGGCTGTAAAAAACACTGGAATGAAGAAGGCATTCCAACAGACTTAAATATCAATCAATTGAAAAAAGTAGCAGGAAATCAGGCTAAAAGCTTAATGGTTGCCTGATCCTGCATTTCGTGACAGGAGGAATCTAAACAAAAGAGCTGCTTCGGTAAGGAAGCAGCCCTGATATGAAAATGGATTGATATTAGCCACTCTGGTGAGGCAGCACTGATAAATTAAAGAGGTGGATGAAAAATATTTTTAGGTAAATTTACTTTTCGACTCCGGCAACACTTTGAATCTGTAAATTATCTTCCAACAAGTGCTCATTAGCTGCCAGTAATATTAATTAAAAGTAGATACGTTATTGCAAATTTCAAGGCTCCAATGAGTAAACGGTAGGTTTCGCTTATCTAACGGTTAATTTTGACAACAAACGGTAGGCAAAAGTGAAAATTTGAACCAGAATTTTGTTCAAATCCTTTCTAATCTTTCACTAAAATGGAACAGAAACGGCATAAAAATTTCCATTTTTTAAAAACAGGATAAGCCTTGAAAAATAAATCCAGGGATTAATACAGTATTGATAAAATTGTATGTTATTCCGGAAAATGAATCAGGTTTGACTTACAGTTCGGACAGAAATCCTCCCCTTTTTGGTCAATATCTTCAACATAGGTACTTGAACGCATCACACAATCCGGATGTGAGCAATGGATTAATCCATAAGTGTGCCCCAATTCATGAATGATCTCTTTAATAAACCGGTTGTGCATGAGAGTTTCATCCGGAAGTAAACCATATCTTTCATTACTTAATCGGTAATTGGAGGCAATACAACTACGACCGTTCAGAAATGCCTGTCCGTAAATAAAGGTGAGAATTGGAATAAACAGATCAATACTCAATAAACCGATAGTTTTTCCTTTGCTAACTCCAAACCGCTCATCAATAACTTTCAGAATCCTGTTACCATCATATTGACGCCTCGAAGGATCATAGTAATCTCCGAGATCCAGAAAGCCTTCTTTCCAACTAATACGGGCAGAAAAAGCCTGCTCAGTGCGCATAGTAACAGCATCAAGGAGTTGCTTTTCGAAGTATCCGAAAGAAATCATTGCGATCTCGTCCACTATTGACTCTGTTAAATTGACATTGATGAATAATGACCAGGGAATAAGATGTGAAAAATACAAAGTTTTAATCTCTACCGAGGTGACTTGAGGTCGTATTTCCTGATCTTGTTATATAAGGTTACTCTGTCAACTTTTAATGCCTTAGCGGCAGCAGATATATTCCAGGAATACTTAATAAGAATGTTCAGGATATGGCCTTTTTCAAGCTCATCAAGGCTTTCAACTGAAGAACCTTGTGAATCCTTGATAAATGGCAGATCTTTCACAGTAATTCGTTTGCCGTTACCAACAACTAAAGCCCTTTCAATCATATTTTCAAGTTCCCTGATATTACCCGGGAATGTTAAATCCTGTAGTTTAATCAAAGCGGCATCATCAATGGGAATTACAGTCCGGTTCATTGCTGAACAGTATTTCCTGATAAAGAAATCCACGAGGACAGGTACATCTTCTAAACGCTCCCGTAAGGGCGGCACTTCGATAGTCACTACATTCAACCGATAGTAAAGGTCTTCCCTGAAAGATCCGGCTTCGACCATGCTTTTTAAATCTTTGTTTGTAGCACAAATCACCCTGAAATCGGATGATATCTCCCTATTCCCTCCAACCCTCATAAAACTCTTGGTTTCCAAAACTCTGAGTAACTCTACCTGCATTTTTGTAGAAATTGTGGCAATTTCATCCAGAAAAATGGTTCCATTATCAGCCATTTCAAACCTGCCTTTCCGATTGTACATCGCCCCGGTAAACGCACCCTTCTCATGCCCAAATAATTCACTTTCGAGAAGGCTTTCAGTTAAAGCGCCGCAATGAACACTCACCATAGGAAAGAATTTTCGAGGGGAATTAGCATGTATCGCCTTAGCTACCAACTCCTTACCTGTACCACTCTCCCCTGTAATGATAACAGGGGCGGCTGAATGAGCTACACGTTCTATCTCTCCATACACCCGACGCATGGCTTCACTATTCCCTATTAAGTTTTCAACATTTTCGAGTGAGGACAAATGAACTTTCAGGGTTTCATTTTCATCTTCAAGGTGTATTTGTTTTGAAGCATTCCTTATCAAATGCGACAAATCATCCGGATCAAAAGGCTTCGTGACATAATCGAATGCTCCATCCTTCAAAGCCTGAACAGCAGTATCAACAGTTGCAAAAGCAGTCATAACAATCACAATGGAGTCTTTCCTAAGACTTTTGATCCTTCTTAACATTTCAAGGCCATCCATGCCAGGCATTTTGATATCAGCCAGCACTATATCAAATTCTGAAGACTCCAGCCTAGTGAGTGCCTGTTTCGCATCTTCTGCACATTCTACCCTATACCCGTCCTCAATAAACCAATTGAATAAAGAATCTCTTACCGATTCTTCATCATCAACAATCAGAATGGAAATTTGCTTTACCATAATATCTGCTTATTATTTAACAATGGGAAGAAGTATTGAAATAGATGTTCCTTTAGCCCTTTCCGACTTTACTTCTATGCGCCCTTTATGGCTTTGAACAATACCATGAACAATTGCCAGTCCAAGTCCAATGCCCCTTTCATTTTCTTTTGTTGAAAAGAAAGGTTCAAAAATATGCGGGAGATCCGATGCTGAAATACCGATTCCGTTATCAGCAATCTCCACTTTAATGTGCTCATCATCAGGGTTAACTGTTCGGAAAACTATTTCTCCGTGTTCTGAAATTGCTTCAGATGCATTTACAATGATCGCTACACAAGCTTGTTTGAGTTGATTAGGGCTACAATAAACCAAATCACTTTTTGCTGAGAAATCAGAGAGAAAACTGACATTAGCAATTTTCATTGGATGAGTCATCAATTCGAATGTTTCGATCAGAATTTCGTGCAAATGCCTGGGTTCAAAATCGTTTTGATCTTTCCTCGAAAAATCCAGCAATCCTCGCACGATATCCCCACAACGCTTGGTTTCATTTTCAATCAGAATTAGATGACGCAGCATAGCCTCCTTTTTCACTGGTTCTATGTCTTGCTTACCTAATTGCTTAAATATCAACTTTGTATACACTAAAATTCCGGATAATGGATTATTAATCTCATGAGCTACTGATAGAGATAATCTCCCAAGTGATGCAATTCTCTCAATATTAATAAGTTCATGCTGAGCCTGACCTAATTCCTCCGTCTTTTTACGTACCTTATATTCCAGTTGCTGGGACCAGTTCTTCAATTCATTATTGGCTGCCTGAAGGTTGTCCAACATATTATTGAAAGCGTATGAAACCATCCGCATATCCGATAACTGCCTGGGACTGATCACCAGTCTGGTGTCCCTATCCCCATGCGTTACCGCTTCACTGGCTTTGATTATTTCATTAAGAGGATCCTTGATCTTCTTCCCTGTAAAAAAGAAAAGAAATATCAAAAGTAATAATGTCATTAAAGAAGCAAGCACAAAGTAGTTTGTAGTTGATTTCATTAAAGCAGTATCAAGGCTGGCCAATGGAATCTTTATCACGAGTGATCCTAAAATCTTTTCATCCTTCGTATGATAATGACAGTTACTCTCATAACAAGATTTGCTATTTAGTATGGGTGATTTAATCAATAAATGACGGATTGAATTATTCCCATGGCTCATGCTGCATTCACTGTCAACCCCGATAATCTTATAAGACTTCTCGGTTGCTGAAAACATGGTACTGAAATTCCTGTGACAGCTTTTACAATCCGGATCAGCATGTTTCAGGGTATCGTCAGCAATTGATGTATATACCAGATTATCTTCCTGGTCATACATATTTACATCGTCAATATCCGACATGGTATTGATAATATCCAGAGTGCCTTGTAATGCCATCTGATCATTTTCAAGCATCGAACGATACAAGGCTCCTTCGACTAAAACACCAATATTATTACCCTTCTCTCGAATGACTGACTTCATATAATCTTCATTCACAGAGCGAAATATTACCCCGAAAGTAGCAAACAGAAAAAATGAAGATAATGTGATAATGAATACCACTCGTCCGTAGATCGATGACCTGAATTTAACATATCCATTGATGAAAGCACGTTTGCTTTTCTTATCTTCCTTATTATTCCACCAGGCCATTGTTGAATAATTAATCAATTTTCCACGCTAAGTTAATATGTATTTCAATTATATGTATATCATATGTTGATATTTCTAATATTTATTTGCTGAAATTTTCAACAGTTCCTGGCATCATTTACCTATATCTCTATTATACAATATCTTACAGAAACAACTAATACAACTGACACTATTTTAAATACAGAAAAGTTGATAAGAGTATTGAATATTAGGTAGTAAAAACAAGTATAACCCTGGCAAAACTCCTGCCAGGGTCATATACGGCATTCATACAATTCTAAAATCATCTGTGAAGAAAAAATTAAAACCGGGTAAGAAATTCCAATTGAAATTTTGACCAGATTTCCTGGGGCAAACCAGATAAAGGTTGCTCAGATATTTCACCTCCATCCTGCATGACTACCATCGATTTATCAACAGAATATGGCGCTGTAGCCTGAACGAGGAAACCTTTAATTCTTTCAAGTTCATGTGAGGTCCAGTCAACTGTTTCTTGTGCAAGATAAAAGGTATTGGTTTCTGCTACCCAGTTATCAGGTTTAACCCTGAACATCCATCCCTTTCCATAGGGATCTTCATTAATAAGTTCCGGAAAGTCTGACAGGTTTGAATTTACAGACAGGATCTCTCCGGAGATCGGAGTAAATACCTTTAATTCTTTAGTCCCTTGGGTCAAAGTGGCAACACATTCTCCCTTCAACACTTTATCCCCGGGCTTCTTCAGGTTCCTGAAACTGACATTCCCTGCAAGATGCATGAGTAAGTCATCTGCTCCAAGGCTGGCGACTCCATTTGGATCAAGGAAAGTCCAGCAATGATTCTTACTGTGAAAAATGCCCTCAGGAATTCTCAATGCAGCCATTGATAATATGCCTGATTTATTTTGAATGCGACTGCCAGCTTTAACCCTCCGATTAAGGATCATCCAGAATGGTATCAGTAAAGCAAAGAAGATAAGTATGGCGATATATTCAATACCCTTGGTCTCAAATATATCATTGTATGTAAAACCTTCCATAATAGATGTTTTGATGAATTATCTTAATTATTTATTTGCGTCAATCGTTACAGAATGATTTGGATCACTTAGATTCTTCTACCCAGGAGGGCGATTCCTGGAGTACTGGCATACGGTTGATTACCCATCTGAAAATCCAAATTTCCGTAAAGATCACAGTAAGAGTTACAACGATCTCCATCCATGATGGAACATAATGAGGAGTGGCATCCCATCTGAATCCGATCACTGTGACGTTCAGCCGGTTGATGATGATTCCAAGCATAGTCAGGATTGCCGCTATTCGTATCAGCAACAGTTTATTTCGCCTGTAACCAATGAAATAGATCAGCATTGGTATTACAACGAAACCAATCATTTCGACGAGATACCAGTATCCCATTGATGTATTAAGATAAGTCCAATGCTTTCCATGTATGAACACAAGTAGCTGCAGGAAAAAGTAAGCAAACATTGCAGCAGTGCAAATCTTTGAGAGTCCATGGATTATTCCGTGATGAGCTTTATGGTTAGAATCACTGATCTTATCAGAAAACACTTTATGAGTAATTGATCCTTCAAAAATCACCATCGAAAGTCCGGCAAAAACACTGGAAACCAGGAAAAGAACAGGAATGAATTCAGAATACCAAAGGGGATGAATCTTATCTTTTGCCATAAGGTATAAAGCCCCTAACCCGGATTGATGCAGGGTAGATAAGGTAATCCCGAAGATAACAGCGGCTATCGTCATGCCACTCAGTATTTTATGCGCCCTTTTAGCTCCCAGCCATTCAGCGATTGCCGGGGAGAATTCAATTAATTCAGCAATCATATATAAGAGGAAATGCCAGGCTACCAGGAATAGCACTGAACTGGTCCCGAATCCATTGCCAATAATGGGATTTACCACGTTCCATGGACGACCCAGGTCCAGGAGTAAAGCACCTGCATAAAAAACATAAGCAAGGAACCCATTTAAAACAGTAACTCTTACGATGGAATGATACTTCCTGATTTTCAGGATATAGACCATGAATGTGATCACATATGCGCCGCCAGCGAAGGCCACTCCCGTAACTACATCAAAGCCGATCCACAATCCCCATGGTGTTTCCTGGGTAAGATTGGTAATTGATCCGATTCCTTTCCAGAACCTGATGACGATCAGACCTATTCCAAGAAAGATGATTGGTATGGAGATAAGGTTAAACGGTGTCAACCATGCTCCCCTGGGTTTCAATTGCTCCCATAGAAATTTGATCATTGGTGTACCAGGCTCCCTAAGTTTGAGGGATTCAATCTGTTTACTGCTAATGTTCATGGTTTTGCTCATTGGTTTTGGTTGCTTCATGAATGCCTAGTAATAAGGTTGGGAGTATGATAAAGACGGAAGGTACGCTATACAGAAACCCCTTGGACAATGATGGATACGATGCATTTTGCAAACCCTGCTTTACACCGAGTTCCTTAAAAGGTACAGGTGATAAGTAAATAACTCCGGTTCCACCGGCAACATGTTCCCCATAGATTTGATCTACATAATCATCCGGGTTTTCGGTTATTCTTTTTCTTGCTTCTGCAATGAGTTCCCTCCGGGTACCAAATATCAATGCGTCACCACAGGCTTCAGCGCATGCCGGGATCTTTCCTTTCTCAATCCGGCTATAACACATATCACATTTTTGAATCCTGGGGTTTGCACTATGATACTCAAACTTAGGAACATCAAATGGGCATGATACCATGCAATAACGGCATCCCATGCAGCGGTCGGCATCCCATACTACCGGCCCTTCTTTGGTCTTGTGCATTGCCTTTGTCAGACATGCAGCAGCACAGGCGGGTTCATTGCAGTGCATACATTGATTCCTGATATATACTTCACCTTTCGATGTATTATAATTATTAATTACAGCTCGACGGCTTTCACTGGTCTTTTGTATGACCCCAGGTTCAATCTCTCCTTCCGGAGCCGGAAGCTGGTTTGACTTTGAACAAGCTTTGAGGCAACTCCCGCAGCCAATGCATAAGGTTGCATCAAACAACATCCCGAAGAATTCAGTCTCCTGATTCCCAACAGGCTTAGCCGATGACTCATTTCCAATTGCCAGGGTTAATCCGGCAATTCCCATTGTTTTGAAAAAATCCCTCCGATCCAGGCTCATAATGTTATAGTTGATGGTTATAAAAATCGCACACTAACAATAGTTCTGATAAGTTTTGCATTACCTGGAAATGTCAATAAACCGGGTCTGAAAATCTTCCCAAACTTCAGGTGATAGCATGGAAAGCGGATGATCTGTAAGCTCTCCGCCATCCTGGATCATCACTGGTTCTGCGGAGTCGAGCCTCATTACAGGACTGAAGGCAAAAAAATCACGGACTCTCTGGAATTCAGTTCTAACCCATTCCTTATAAGCATTTCCCATCATCATAAAATCCAGTTCCCTTTTCCAGTTCAGTGGTTCGATCTGGTAAATCCATCCATCAGAATAGGGTGCTGAATTTATCAACGTTGAATCAACTGTTAATTTTGGATTGCGATTTTTAATCACACCTGAAACCGGGGCATAGATATTGAGTTGCTTGCCTTCATTGATAATAGTTACAAGCTTTTCACCCTTCCTAACTTTGGTTCCGACTTCAAGAAGTGTCACTTTATTTAGCATACCGGTAATATGTTGCAGAAAGTCATCAATCCCTACTTTAACAATCCCATCCTGCTCCATATATACCCAGGTATGTGTTTTATCGAAATAGAACCCACCCGGGAAAGTCGCGGTGTCTTCATTTATCAGGTAATGTTTCCCCGGGGTTGTATTCAATGGACCTCTTTGAACCTTACCTCTGAATGCAATCAGGGAGATCAGGACGCCAATAATAATGACTCCAAAAATGACGATGATCCATAAGGACATGCCAACAGCTTGTTCTGGTTCATTCAGCACAAGAAGATTTCCAGCCAAAACTGTTTTACCTGACTCCTTTTCTACATTTGCCAGTTCACAATATCCATTAGTATTTAATAAATTCTGGCCATCACTGATCACCCATTGAAGAAATGCAATAACAGATTGATCAGCAGGAAGCTTATCAGAGGTAATTACAAAATCTTCAACAAGGGAAGAAGGATATTTACCAAGCCAAACACCCCGCAACAGAGCTACAGGATCAGAATAAATCCTTTCAAAATTATCAAGCCTGCCATTGTTATTCTTATCGATGGGAACAATCATTACTGAAGAAGGGAATGCCCTCTTTTGAAGACTCAATAAATCTCCTAATCGGCAAAATCCTATCGCATTCTCATTGGTTCCAACTTTACCTAGAAGTTCCTCAAGTGTTTCCAATCTATTCATAATCAGAAGCTCTGTAGTGCCGGAAAAGGTATTTAACGTTGAGAGTATTCCCTGGCTTCCTGAATAGAATAATTCAAAACCTTGACTATTAATTTGTGGGTCGACGGTATTCCAGTTCCTTGCATCAGGGTTATTCAGCCATTCAGCCATTTGTGATGCCTTGATTCCTTTTGAATTTATGATCGCTGCATGAGGGTGAGAAGCTTTAATGATTCCAACAACCACATCTTTCCCTACTTTCAGTTGCCAATTTTGATTGTTTGCTTTTTCGGCCGATTTAGCCGATGAAAAGCGAAGTCCGTCTGCAGCCAACACTCCATTCCCGGATATTTCCCTGCACTGCAAAGTGAAAGCTTTATTTGTTTCAGCATAGGAATGCACCCATGTTTGCATCATTGGAAGGAGGTCAGGTGAACAATGAATCACCAATTGAGGCTGAACCGGACTGTTTACTAAAGATTTTTCAGTTGTGTTACCGCTAAATCCATTGGAGATCAACAGTAATAAGATTCCGGCAAATAAAATACTTGAATATGGTTTCATGGGACATTGAATTTTAAAGTTCGAATGAAAGATGTGAACTAACTTCCATTCCACCCTATACCAAATCAATGCCAAACGAAAAACATAATCATATATCATTGATTATGTGATACTTAAATATTGTTTAAAAATAAATACAAAGATTGACTGTATATTTTTTCAACACCTAAATCATCAATATTATTCAATTCATTGATATTTAAACGTTTAGCATACTGTTGATTTTTTATACACTGTTGCTTTTTTCAACATATTAGTTTTTAATCCGGCAAAATTGAGTTTACAATATTCCTGCCAGATAAGATTCTCCTATGAAATCAAATCATATAAATGAATGTTGTGTAAAGAAACTGAAGAAGGCATATTATCTTTATAAAGAAATTCACCGCCAATAATTGAATACTACTAATTATTATTACTTCCCATTAAAAAAATGACTAATAAATAGTATATTACACAAATAAATGCATTAACCATGTCAATCAAATATAAGATTCTTTTCGTAGAGGACATTCCGACTGATGCAGAATTGGCTATCTATGAAACAGGAAAAGTTCTGAAATCGTTTGAATACAGGTTAGTGGACAATAAGAAAGACTTCCTGGAACAACTCAACAACTTTTGCCCTGATCTGATTATCAGCGATTATCAACTCCCATCCTTCGATGGAATGGCAGCTCTCAAACTTTCAATTGAGAAAGACCCGATATTGCCTGTCATAATACTGACAGGATCAATGAATGAAGATACTGCTGTTGAATGCATGAAAGCCGGGGCAACTGATTATGTGATCAAAGAACACATAAAACGGCTAGGACAAGCCGTGATCCACGCTCTGGATGAAAAGGAAGTCAGGACACGAAAAAAGCTTGCTGAGGAAGCATTAGTAAAAAGTGAAGAAAAATACCGTACAATTTTCGAAAATGTACAGGATGTTTTTTACCAGGTGAGCATGGAAGGTAAGATTTTGGAAATCAGTCCATCGATTAGGTATTTCATTGATTTTAACCGTGAAAAACTGATTGGAGAACCCGTTTCTAATATATACTATAATTATGAGGATAGGATCGCTTTACTTGATGCAATCACTAAAAATGGTGAAGTAAGGGATTATGAATTGCCGCTGAAAACAGCATCAGGACTGCTGCGGTATGGTTCTATCAATGCCAGGTTAGTATTAAATGCTAATGGGAAACCTGATCATATTGATGGATCTATCCGCGACATTACTCAAAGGATTAAAGTAGAAAATGACCTACGTCAGAGTGAGGAGAAATTTCGCAACTTATTTGAAAACAATGCTGCAGCCAACTTCATTATCGACAGGACTTCCTTACAAATTATTGATGCTAATCTCGCAGCTTCTGAATATTACGGGTGGAGCATAGAAGAGCTGAAGCAAATGAAAGTTGGGGATATCAATACTTCTGATATCAGTGTCATTAAGTCCGCCATTGAATCTGTCAGTAAAATGAGTATTGGTCATTTTGAATTCAAACACCGGCTGAAAAATGGCAATATTCGGGATGTTGAAGTATTCAGCAGCCGAATTAGCAACTCTGAGAATGATTCTATCCATACCATCGTACACGATATAACAGATAAGAAAAAAACAGATGAAAGGATCCGTCTGCTCAGCAAAACCATTGAACAAAGCCCTGTTGTTGTTCTGATAGCAGATCCTAACGGAACAATTGAGTATGTTAATTCAACGTTTACCCGAATCAGCGGGTATTCCTATGATGAAGTAATCGGTAAAAACCCAAGGATTTTAAATTCCGGCTATCATTCGACAGCGTTTTTTGAAGACTTATGGAAAACTGTACTTTCAGGGAAAGAGTGGACCGGAGAAATTCAAAACAAGAAAAAGAATGGAGAAATATATTGGGAGAATGTTAGTATTTCTCCCCTGGTAGATGAAGCAGGAAACATCACTCATCTGGTAGGAATTAAAGAAGATATTTCTGAAAAGAGAAGGATGCTTGAAGATCTGCTCATTGCCAAAGACAAAGCAGAAACCAGTGATAAACTCAAAACCGCTTTCATTAATAATATCTCTCATGAAGTCAGAACTCCACTTAACGGAATCATCGGCTTCAGTGAAATGCTGGTCAGTCCTGATATTACCAGTGAGAACAAGGCTCTGTTCAGCGATATCATTAAGAAAAGCAGCCGGCGTCTTTTAAATACAATTACCAGTTATATGGACATCTCCATGATAGTTTCAGATAACATGGAAGTCCACACAAAGAGGTTCCCCATAAATCAAATATTGGACGATTTATTTAAAGAATATGTTCAAATAGCCAATGATAAAGGATTAAATATCAAATTAACCCGTCCTGACATTCCAGCCAACCTGCAATTGGAAACAGATCCGGACCTTCTTCATAAAACACTTGGTCATTTACTGGATAATGCAATAAAGTTTACTGTTGAAGGCGACATTGAGTTTGGTTTCAGGAAAACACTTTCAAGTATAGAGTTTTTTGTGCAGGATACAGGGATTGGGATTGATAAAGAAAAAGCTGATGTTATATTTGAGAACTTCATGCAGGCTGATATCTCACTCACCAGGGGCTATGAAGGCAGCGGCTTAGGTTTATCTATTGCTCATGGATTAGCCAGGCTACTGGGAGGAACTATATCTGTAGAGTCAGAAAAAGGACAAGGTACCACCATTCTAATTCAACTACCTGATTCACTGATTGCCAAATATTCTCCACAGGAAACACTTCCGAGGATTCAGCCTGTTTATCAGACAGATCCTGTGATTCTTGTTGCTGAAGATGATGAATTCAATTATAAATTTCTTGAAATCATCTTAAAAAAAGCCAATTTCAAAGTTCTGCGGGCAGAAAATGGGGTTGAAGCCATAGAGAATTGCCGCACTCATGCTGAGATTTGCCTGGTTCTCATGGATATCAAAATGCCCATCATGGGTGGAATTGAAGCTACAAAGGAAATTAAAGCCCTCAATCCTAACCTTCCGGTTATTGCTTTGACAGCCTATGTATCGACACAGGATGAATATGAGGCTCTCTTAAGTGGTTGTGATGAATTTATTTCGAAACCGGTCAACAGGGTTAAACTGCTGGAGTTGATGAACAAATTACTTGTAAGATCGTAAAAGTTTAACTTTCAACTGTTTTGGTCAATTCAGATTATTCAATTCAAGTCTGCATTTTTTATACAGTGCATTGCGCTTAGCCAACGCATTTTCCATTGCCCTATCCCCTTCTATACAAAGATTGGTTATAAAATGCTGATTGTTTTTTTCCCATTCAATCACCACAAATGCCAACTCTTCCTCTTTTTTATTGTTTAAACATTGAAGATATTCCCTGGAATGAACCCAACGATCAGCAGTCATCTTTCTTTTCAAGGTAAAAACATCTTCCACCCTGATATCCAGAAGTGAAGTTACCGGAATTGATCCTAAAGCTTTACATTCATTGCCGGATTCGGATGCATCTTTACCAATAAATATGGATCCACCACTAGTGTAGATCAGACAAGGCATAATTGCTTCGCTGATTTCAGGATGCCCTCCGGCATATAAAGTAGTTTGAATGACTTCCAATGCAGGAATAAGTGATTGTTCCTCAGTAAGAACTGAAAAAGATTTCAACCTGGGCCTGAAATAGAAGAATGAACCTAAGGCAAAAGCTGCCAGTATGCCTAACCAAAGCCAACCTGAAGCTATAAATTGACCATTTGAGCTAGAGCCAAAAAATGATAATAATACTTCTGAAGTCAGAAGTAGTAAGGAAGAGTTCATTACGGAGGGTTTTTGGACAAGGCAAATTACTAAAAAAACCAGCAGAATGATGTTAATTTCTGATGAACTATGAAAAAAAAAAAATCAAACAGGCCAAAAGGGTTTCTCTTAGCATGCTTCTCAAATAGTCAAAACCCGGCTTAATCGGTAATCACCAGGCTTGAAATACTATCTTTAAAATCAGATGTAGTTTGCTTGATAAGATAGTATCCTGCCGGAATACCCTCCAGAGATATCCTGACTTTTTTACTTGTAACTTGTAAATTCTTCCCGAGAATCACTTTCCCAGTCATATCCAATATACTGATATTTATTTTATTATAAAATTTATCGATTCCATTATCGATGATAATATAATCTTTTGCCGGATTAGGATATATGTGGACGCTCTTGTCGGAAGCAATGTCATTTTTTCCAACATTCAGTTCATTAAAGACACTTATTGCATCTGGTCCGGGAGTGGGAATCACGAAAACATTCTTGTTCGCATCGAACGTGAATTTTCTTGAAACTCCTGGTAATGAATAACTTTCTCCCTGGTAAAGCAAGCTTTCTGCCTGCATAACAACCGGAATCCCATTATTATCAATTCCAATCTGGAAGGCACTTTCCTGGTTGGTAGTAATGGTTCCTACACCTGCACCTGCCACAGGATTAACTTTTACAATCGCATTATGCTGCTGTAAAACATAAAATAAGTCATCTGTTTTATTATAGGCAATAGAGAAAGTAAGGTCTGAAATTTTAATGTATTTAATTAAATATGAAGCACTTCCATTTAAATAAATTAAGGGGAGATCTTCATCATACGATCCTATGATGGCGTATTTTGAATCTTCACTGAAAGCATAATCATAGGTACAAACTTCATTTACCTGGATCGTAGCCATCACATTCATTAATTCAAGGTCCACAATCCGGATTACAGGGCCTAAAGAGGGATCATCATCAGGAAACAGCATCATTTTCCCATCAGGACTGATCGACAGCAATAAACTTACCTCAGGATAATCCCCTACAATGATTAAACCACAGGAACTGAAGTTTACCTGGAATTGCTCTGTAATCTCAATATTACCATTCAACTGCACCTTATATAAGGTACCGTTGGAAGCAAATTGAGGAACAGTGTAGAGATAGGCATAGTCACCCAAAGGTGAAACCACGCATTGGGCAACCTGGTTCATGCTTAAAACAGCTTCAACTGTATAGTCAGTGCTATTTACAAACCAAACATCATGTGAATTGTAGCCAAAAAATATCAGCAGATCACTCCCGGGTATTGTCACAACTTGCTGCACCTGGCCCAGGTTCATCAGTGTATCAAGGCTTCCGGTCCAGTAATTGATAAAGCTTGTGTTTTGTGTCAGGATATTGGTTGAAACCAACTTCGATCCATCTGTAGTGATTATTGCCGAAGTAGTCATATCTGCTTCCAGGGGCTGGCCACTTTCACTAACAAACCCTAAGGTAAGATTAGCCAGTTCATCAAAATCTACTCCATAGATGTATTCGTTAAACAGTATCCCATAGAAAAGATTATCATCACAACATACTATTTTACCTGAAACCGGAGAAATTGCGGCTGCATTTCCAACTAATTTCTCGGTAACCGGGTAGAGTTCACTCAAGAGGATTCCATTATCCATCCGGTAAAAATGAACATCTCCGAAAACCCTGACAGCCGCTATCTTGCGGTCACCTGATAACTTAATCCAGGGATTTGAAAAAATAGATTCAGGAATCTGGTTGCAGCTATGGGTATTAAAATCAAAATGATAGATCTTCTCCGTCCAGCTATCAACAACCATTGCTCTTTGTCCGTCTTCACTCACGACAAGATCTGTATAATCCAGGAAATCAGGTTCTGCAACTATAATTGAATCGATAACGCTAAGCGTAGAAGATTGTAACCTGTGCAAGACAACATTTCCACTGTTATGGTAGGAAAAAATTAAAAGAGTATCTGCAGTTACAGAATATGCTGCTGCACGAAAAGATCCAAAATTAAAAGTGCTGACCAGATTTCCGGTTCCGGCATCAAATACAGCCGGCTTATTGGATCCGGTGTATGCAGCCACAATCCTATCCCCATCGGGACTCAGAAAAAACTTTGCAAACTGGTAAGTACAGCGGCCCTGGTTTCCATAATAACCATAATGATGAATGTAGGGTTGGGTATTATAATAAAGTTGTTGATAAGTAGTAAGACTATATGATGTAATCGCACCATTCAGCCAACTATAACAACCTATAAAAATCTGGGTTTCATCAGGAGACACCTCAACCTGGCAGCTATTTTCGGGTATAGTAAAAACTCTTTTGATTGAAAAACTACGAAGATTGATTACATAGATTTCATTCGATTTTTCACAACATACATATGCCCTGGTATGGGAGAGGACCATATCGATAGGGCCATCACCTACTTCCACTATTTCGAGAAGCTGATAAGCAGAATCATAGAAATAAATATTATTACTATGCTTATACAGAACAGCAAAGAGTCTGCCATCCGGGCTAAACTCTATATCATGCACCATATCACCTTCAGGGGATTCACCCGGTTCAAAAACCTGCAGACTTGTACCGGATTGGTCGCTGGCATTAACAGTATTTTCAAAAGAAGGAATGGAAAACATAAATTTTTGATTGCCAACCCTGCACTCCGTTTGATCTAAAGAATTACTACCTCTCAGGTCAAACCGGTATACAGAATCATTCAGATACAACTTTAATCCGGAGGCTTGTCCTTCTTCATTCAAATACAATTGATAGGATTGAGAAAAGGCACTCCAGGAGATGAGAATGAATAAATTAATCAGAGCGAGATTCTTCATATAATGGAAAATTATCTTATTCGTAAAGATAAGTCATTACAAGTATTTTCAGTTTGCAAATAGCCAATTAATGCAAATTAGAAAAAAACTATACAACTCTCAGAATAGTAGCTGACAATTAGTGCCAAAATGACAGCAATAATTTCATGGCACAGGCTTTGATTTAATGAATGCCAAATAAAATTGAAGACATACTATGCAGACAGGTAAAATCAACGTTCAAACTGAGAACATTTTCCCCATTATTAAGAAGTTCCTTTATTCTGACCATGAGATTTTCCTCCGTGAATTGGTTTCCAATGCGGTGGATGCAACCACCAAATTAAAGACACTTTCTTCACTTGATAAGGTAAAGGATGAATTAGGGGAATTGACAATTGAGATCATACTTGATAAAGAAGCCGGCACATTAACCATTAAGGACCGGGGTATTGGTATGACAGCTGATGAGATTGATCAGTTTATCAACCAGATAGCTTTTTCTGGTGCTGAAGCATTTCTGAAGAAATATAAAGGCAAAACTGAAGATGAGCAGAGTGGATTGATTGGTCATTTCGGCCTTGGATTCTATTCATCTTTTATGGTGGCTGATAAGGTAGAAATTAAAACCAAGACGTATAAGAAAGGTGCTGGTTCAAAAGCAGTTCGATGGGAATGTGACGGTTCTCCGGATTATGTGATTGATGAAACTGACAAAACCGACAGGGGCACTGAGATTATTCTGCATATCTCAAAAGATTCAGACGAATTTTTACAGGAACAGAGAATCCAGGAACTTCTGAATAAATATTGCAAGTTCCTCCCGGTCCCGATCAGGTTTGGAAATGAAAAAACTTTTGAAACCTCAGAAACCGAAAAAGATGAAAAAGGTGAACCTAAAAGGATAGAGGTTGAAAAACCAAGAATCATCAACAACACCAATCCTTTGTGGAAACAGAAACCGGTGGACTTAAAGGATGAAGATTATAAATCATTCTATAGGGAATTATACCCTATGACCTTTGATGAACCTTTATTCAACATTCACCTGAATGTGGATTACCCTTTCAATTTAACCGGGATTCTATATTTCCCTAAGCTCAAAAAAAATTATGAAGTTCAGCGTGATAAAATTCAGCTTTACTGCAACCAGGTTTTTGTAACTGATACTGTTGAAGGTATTGTCCCTGACTTCCTAACGCTATTGCATGGAGTAATTGATTCACCTGACATTCCTTTGAATGTGTCACGCTCCTATCTCCAAAGCGATCAGAATGTAAAGAAAATTTCCGGTCACATCATGAAGAAGGTGGCAGATAAACTGGAAGAACTCTTTAAAAGTAACCGTGAAGAGTTTGAAAAGAAATGGGATGATATAAGAGTCTTCATTGAGTATGGAATCATTTCTGAACCCAAATTCTATGAGAGAGCAGAAAAATTCTGTTTACTTAAAAACACTGAGAACAAATACTTTACTCTCGAAGAATATAAAAACCATATAGAATCGAATCAGAAGGACAAAGATGGAAATCTGGTGTACCTTTATACCAGTAATCTTGAAGAACAGTTCAGTTATATTTCTGCAGCCCGTGAAAGAGGATATGATATCCTGGTAATGGATGGCCCTGTTGACAATCATTTCATCAATACCCTTGAACAAAAATTTGAAAAGACGCAGTTTGCACGTGTAGATGCAGATATAGTTGATAAACTGATAAAAAAGGAAGACTCATTACCTTCTTTATTATCTGAAGAACAGCAGGGTAAATTGACACCTGTTTTTGAAAAAGCTGCTGATAAGAGCAAATTTCACATTGTTTTTGAGAGTCTTAGCATTTCTGATCTTCCGGTTATGATCACTCAACCCGAGTTTATGCGCCGTATGAAGGATATGTCGGCCATGGGAGGATATAGTTTCATGGGAAATATGCCTGATACTTACAATCTTGTGATTAACTCCAATCATCCTTTAATAATGCAAATACTCGATAATACGGATGAAGGTCAGCAGGACAAACTAACAAAACAGCTGGTTGATTTAGCTTTACTCTCTCAAAATATGCTTAAAGGTGAAGCTTTGGATGGGTTTATCAGAAGAAGTGTTGAGCTTGTTAATAAGTGAGAAAAAGTGCTTTAAGTGATCTAAAAAGAACCTGAGTTGTCAATTAAATTCGTGTAAATTCGTGGAGCAATCCGTATAATCCGTGTTCCATTTATTGACTGACAGCGTGAAATTGCCTGGAGTGAGCTAATGGAAGCTGAAGATAAGTGAAGGCTTGCTGAGAATTTAAAATTACTTTTCCACTCTGTAAACTCTATGCACTGTATGAACTCTTGGCAATTTATGAACCTCCTCAACTCAAAAATTATCAATCAAATCAAATAAAAACAACGATGAAAAAATCATGGATTATTATAGGCGGTTTAGTTCTCTTAGGAGTAATTCTGCTTCTTACCTTACCAGCTTCATACAACCGACTTGTGAAGGCTGAAGAAAATGTTAACACCCAATGGGCGAATGTTCAGGGAGCTTACCAACGCAGGGCTGACCTGATCCCCAACCTGGTTAGTACCGTTAAAGGTTATGCCGACTTTGAACAGGAGACCCTGATCAAAGTTATTGAGCAGCGTGCCAATGCAACCAAACCTACAATCAATGTAGATCCAACCAAACTGAATGAGAATAGCCTGGCACAATTCCAGAAAGCTCAGGATGAACTTGGTAGTGCTCTATCCCGTTTAATGGTAGTAGTGGAAAAGTATCCTGATCTGAAAGCAAATCAGAATTTTCTGCAGTTGCAAGCCCAGTTGGAAGGAACTGAAAACAGGATTAATGTGGAAAGAAGAACTTTCAATGAATCTGTTCAGCAGTTCAATACAAGTCTGAGGCGTTTTCCAACCAATATTCTTGGCGGAATGTTTGGCTTCTCAAAGAAGCCCTATTTCGAGGCACAGGCAGGATCAGATGTAGCTCCGAAAGTTGAGTTTTAATAAGAATATCCGGGGTGGCAAAAGCCAGGTTATTGATCCTGGATTTTGCCACTCCATTTCAACTCATAGTTTGAAAACTAAACTGCATTCTTTTCTGAGTGCCTATCCGTTAGAATAACCAATGAGTTTATCATTATCTTTATTCCTTCGCATTTCTAAAATTTAATAACTCGAAATGTCAAAAACAGCCCGTAACTTCTTTTCTCCCCTGCAAGTGGAAGAAATCAAACAAGCTATTCTGAATGCCGAATTGGATACTTCAGGTGAAATCAGGGTTCATGTTGAAAATAACTGCGATGGTGAAGTTTTAGATCGCGCAGCTGCTGTTTTTAAGTTATTGAAGATGAATGAAACAGAACTTAAAAATGGGGTATTGATTTATCTTGCGATTAAGAACAGGAAATTTGCAATAATTGGTGATAGTGGGATCAATCTGGTAGTTGAAAAAGACTATTGGGAAAGATTAAAAGCCAGAATGCTTGAATCTTTCCGTGAGGAAAATTTCACAGAAGGTTTATCTAAATCGATCCTGGAAGTGGGAAAAATACTCAAAAAGCATTTCCCATATCAGAAAGATGATGTAAATGAATTACCAGATGATATTTCATTTGGTGATGAAAAATAAAATCAAATCATTAGAGCGGGATTTTAAGACTAATTGTTCTAACCACGCCATATTTACTCAATAATTCTCTGACATATGAGTACCTATCGACTTAATCTTTTCATTGCATTCCTGATAGCTATTCTATGCCAGGTAAATCTTTCGGCACAGGACGCAATCCCTGAAGTCCCTAATCCACCCAGGTTGGTTAACGACTTTGCAGGGATTCTTTCCTCTGACCAGGTGGCCTCCCTGGAGCAAAAACTGGTAGCTTTCAATGATACAACTTCTACGCAAATTGCTGTTGTTATCATGGAATCCCTTTCAGGTTATGATCCTTCAGATTTCGCACAACGACTCGGTGCTAAATGGGGTGTTGGAGGTGCCAAATTCAATAATGGGTTTGTAATCCTGGTTAAACCAAAAACCGCTTCAGAAAAAGGAGAAGCATTCATTGCCTCTGGCTATGGTGTCGAAGGAAATGTACCAGATGCAACTGCGTGGGACATTGTTAACAATGAAATGATCCCCTATTTCCGGCAAAATGATTATTACGGGGGAATCAATGCAGCCGTAGAAACTCTCTTCAAGTTTACTTCCGGTGAGTTTAAAGCATCCTCTTATGGCAAATCCAAAGGTGGTTCAGGAATTATTGTTGCCATCATCCTGTTTATTTTAGCCTTCTTCTTTTTTACTAAAGGCCGTAACAATAGGAATATTAACAGGGGATCAACTTCTTCTATGCTATGGCCATTCCTCTTTGGAGCATCAAGTGGTGGAAACTGGGGGAATTTCTCAGGAGGAAGCGGTGGCTTTGGCGGTGGTGGCGGAGGAGGATTCGGAGGATTCGGTGGTGGAGGATTTGGAGGAGGAGGCGCAGGAGGAAGCTGGTAACCCTGCATTTTTGCGAATTCTCATCATCTTTACCTTGTTATAAGGCTAACAACAGCATAGTTTATTAGACTTTTACTTGTCAAAACCAACTAGTTTTATTGATTTATCAACTAAGATTCCGGTATTAATATACTTTAATCTTTAATTAACGTTCCGCTATTTAGAATAGGCATTAATATCAGGATTCCTGTTTGTAAAGTGTTTCGACAAAGAAAAGTTCAATTTTTTTTATTTAGACTAATTCTAAACTACTAAGTGTCCAGAATTTTCTTAGGACCATATTGTGTAGCTGTACTTTAATATTTAAATTCGCTGTGTTGTGAAGGTATTAACAACTCGGAAAGACTATTATGTACAATCTGCTTTACTACTTTTATATATACCTCCACCGGAATTGATCACCCTTTTGTTAAATAGAAAAAATAAAGCCAGGTTCACAAAGACCTGCGATATACCTAGTTAATCAAATACGACGTATGCTTAAACACGCATCGATCAGAAGAAGAATTGTCAATCTGACAATTGTTTTGCCTTTAGCCCTGCTTATTACGGGTTTAGCGATCTCCAAGCCAATCCATGCGCAAAACACTAAAGCGAAAGAAATCTTTGATAAAAATTGTGCCATCTGTCACAAGCTTTCAGAGGAGAAGCTTGTAGGGCCCGGGCTCAAAGGGGTCACGGAACGGCGTGATAAGGCATGGATGATAAAATTCATCCGTGGCTCCCAGGAAATGGTTAAGGCAGGTGATAAAACAGCCGTTGAAGTATTTAATGCCAACAGCAAGATCCCAATGCCTGACCATAAGTTTCTCACTGAAGATGATGTGAGCCAGGTAATTGATTACATAGCTAATTATAAACCTGAGGCTGCAAAGGCTGTAACTGTTGATATTACAAAGAAAGATGGATTCTCTGATGAAGAAATAAAGAGAGGGGAAAGATTATTCCTTGGGCTGATTGCTTTTGAAAAAGGAACTACAGTCAATTGTGCATCCTGTCATGCTACCATGCTTACTGATACATTAAATTTTAATCCTTCAGTAACAGATCTTGCTCATGCATGGCTTGAGCCCAACGGCACCAACCTTTACCAGGTAATGGCCTCCCCTACCTCGATAAAAATGACCGAGGCACATAAAGGCATTCAATTATCCGACAAGGAGCTATTTGATATATCGGCCTATTTTTCAGAAGTGGCTAAAGAAGGGATGGAAATAGAAAAGACTTTCCCATATCGCTTTCTTTTGTTTCTTGCACTGGGATTCCTTATGGCTCTAGCACTCGCCGATCTGCTATTTTTCAAAAAAGTAAAATACAAAGTCATTCATATCCTGATCCTGTTGGGTGGACTAACAACACACGTCACCCTGGCTATACAGGAAGGTATCAATCTTGGCAGAACCCAGAATTATGCACCGGATCAGCCCATAAAATTCTCTCATAAAGTACATGCCGGCCAAAATAAGACTGATTGTGAATACTGCCATAGTATTGCTTCATACAGCAAATCAGCTGGGATGCCTTCTCCCGACCTTTGCATGAATTGCCATAAGGTAGTAACTCAAGGAGCCCGCTCCGGAAAATTTGAGATTAACAAAATACAAAGGGCTATTGCTTCCGGCAAATCTATTCCCTGGGTTAGGATTCACAAACTTCCTGACCATGCATTTTTCAGTCACGCTCAACATGTGAGTGCCGGTAAGGTCAAATGCCAGGAATGCCATGGAAAAGTAGAAGAAATGGACCTGGTTTACCAGGCTGCAGACCTTTCAATGGGATGGTGTGTAAATTGTCACCGCCGCACAGCTGTCCAGTTCACAGACAATAAATACTATGAAAGCTACCGCAAATTGCATGATGATGTAAAGTCAGGCAAAGCGAAAAAGATAACCGTGGAACAGATTGGCGGGCTGGATTGCTCTAAATGCCACTATTAATCCACTCATTGCCAGGCATGATATAGTAACAATAATAATATCCTGCCTAGATTCATAAAATAACCACAGAATTCAAAACCATACCATTTATACTAATGGAAAAGAAATACTGGAAAAGCCTTGAGGAACGGAATGGGTCACAGGTTGAAAACCCAGGCAGGAATGATGAAGATGCTTCAAAATCACTGCTGGAGATCATCAATGAGGAGATTGCCGAAAAGCCCTCCTCACGCCGGAATTTCCTGAAATTTGCCGGGTTCAGTTTTGCAACCGCAGCTATTGCCACCAGTTGTAAAAATCCTGTAAATACTGCAATTCCCTTACTCAACAAACCGGAAGAAGTAACTCCCGGCATGGCTAACTACTATGCTTCTACCTATTTCGACGGACAGGATTATAACAGCATCCTGGTTAAAGTAAGAGATGGCAGGCCTATAAAAATTGAGGGAAATGAATTATCCTCATTTAATGGAGGGGCAACCAGCGCCAGGGTTCAAGGTTCTGTATTAAGTCTTTATGATGATGGAGGCAGAATTAAAGCACCTTTGATTTCAGGACAAGAAACCACCTGGAATATGATTGACCAGGCAATTTCTTCCAAACTAGCCTCTACTGCTGCTTCGGGAAAACAAATTGTGATACTGTCATCAACTATTGCAAGCCCTTCTACCCTGCAGGTAATTAAGGACTTTACAGTGAAGTATCCAACCACACGCCTGGTGATGTATGATCCGGCTTCCGTATCAGCCATCCTGCAGGCAAACGAGGAATCAATGGGACTGAAAGTGGTTCCCGATTATCATATTGAAAGGGCTGATCTCATTGTTTCTTTCTCAGCAGATTTCCTTGGTACATGGTTATCACCTGTCGAATTCAACCGCCGTTGGGCTGAAACCCGCCGACTGACAGAAGAAAAAACTACCATTTCAAAATTACATGTTTATGAATCAAGCATGAGCCTTACCGGGGCTAATGCAGATATTAGAGTGCCTGTTAAGCCAAGCCAGCAGGCAAATATCATCCTGAATCTTTATAATGAAGTTGCAATGCTTTCAGGCAGGAATACCTATCCTGCTCCCGCTTCTGTCGTCAATGTCAAACAACTGGCTCATGACCTCGTTGAAGCTAAAGGCAGATCATTGGTTATCAGTGGTATCAATGACCCGGCAATCCAAATAATCATCAACGCCATCAACGCATTACTGGATAATTATGGTACTACCATCGACCTGGGAACATCGCTGAATATCAGGAAAGGTGATGACCGGGTAGCAGAAAGCCTGATCCAGGATATGAAAACCGGGAATGTCGGAGCAATTTTACTTTATAATTGCAATCCGGTTTATGATTATCCAGGAAATACTTTCAAAGAAAGTTTGAGAAGTGTTCCTCTTTCCGTCAGTTTTGCCAGTGCCAGCAATGAAACCTCCGTTCTATGCAATTATGTATGTCCTGATCACCATTTCCTCGAATCGTGGAATGATGCAGAACCTAAAAATGGCAAGTTCTCATTGCAACAACCTACTATCAGAAATATTTTCAATACAAGGCAAGCTCAGGATTCATTACTGAAATGGAGTGGTTCAACTTCTGATTATTACACTACGATCAGGAACTACTGGCAATCCAATCTTTATTCCAGGCAAAACACATACAGCCAGTTTAACGATTTCTGGAATCATTCTTTACAGGATGGCGTATTTGAATTGTCTGATACTGAATGGTCAGCACCGGCGTTTGTTGTCTCCAGTCTTGACCTTGCTGCTGAAAAATCAGCTATTGTGCCAGGGAAATCAGAAATTGAACTTGAGTTTTATGAAACCATCGCATTAGGAGCCGGACAACATGCCAATAATCCATGGCTCATGGAGATGCCTGATCCTGTTTCGAAGGTGTGTTGGGACAATTTTGCCTCTGTCTCTCCAAAACTGGCTGAGAAGTTAGGAATCGTTAATGGTGATGTTCTCTACTTTGAGAAGGAAAAACTTGAAATACCTGCATTTATTCAACCGGGCCAGGCAGAAGGAACCATCGGAATTGCTTATGGGTATGGTCGTAGGGACACTGGCAAGGTAGCTGATAATATTGGGATCAATGTGTTTCCCCTCATGATGTTCTCAGGAGGCTCCAGGACATATTCACTGCATGCCGGTGAATTCAGGTCCATTGGAAATAACTATAAACTTGCTACCACCCAGATGCATCATTCCATGGAGGGCCGTCCGATTGTTAGGGAAACAACTCTTGAAGAATGGCAAAAGAAACCTGATGCCGGAAATGAACTTCATACCATTCACCAGGCTCAGAATAAAACACTTTATAAGGACTTTGAATTTGGGGGCCACCACTGGGGTATGGCAATTGACCTGAATGCATGCACTGGCTGTAGTTCCTGTGTTATTGCATGCCAGGCTGAAAATAATGTTGCCGTGGTTGGGAAGGAACAGGTTGCAATGACCCGTATCATGCATTGGATTCGTATCGACAGGTATTATTCTGAAGATCCTGAGAATCCATCAGTTTACTTCCAGCCTATCATGTGCCAGCATTGTGATAATGCCCCATGTGAAAATGTTTGCCCGGTTTCTGCAACCAATCACAGTAACGAGGGATTGAACCAGATGGCTTACAACCGTTGTATCGGGACAAAGTATTGTATCAATAACTGTCCATATAAGGTACGCCGTTTCAACTGGTTTAGATATGCGACCAATGATGCTTTTAACTACAACCAGAATTCTGACCTGGGACGAATGGTACTGAATCCAGATGTCACAGTGAGAGAGCGGGGTGTAGTTGAAAAATGTTCATTCTGTGTTCAAAGAATCCAGGAAAAGAAACTTCTTGCAAAACTGGAAGGCAGGAAATTAACGGATGGTGAGATTATGCCGGCATGTGCCCAGGCTTGTCCTTCGAAGGCTGTTGTATTTGGAGATCTGAATGATCCGGAAAGCCAGGTATCTAAATTATTTACAAACCAAAGAAATTACCACTTACTTGAAGAGATACATACTTTACCCAAAGTAGGATATCTTACAAAAGTGAGAAATCGGGGAAAATCAGGGGAATCTGCAACAGAGCACCATGCCTGATCTGATGAAATCATAGAATTTAAAACTGATAACTTTAAATAATTATGTACAAAGCCGAAGTAAGAGGTCCGCTGATCCTGGGGGATAAGAATTATTCCCAGATTACCAGCGACATCATTGCTCCCATCGACAATAAAACGCCAACCTGGTGGAAGGTTGCTATGGGCATCAGCGTCTTTGCTGCCCTCTGGGGAATGGTTGCCCTGTATTATACTGTCAGATATGGATTGGGAACCTGGGCGGTGAATAATTCAGTTGCCTGGGGATGGGAAATCATCAATTTTGTTTGGTGGATTGGTATCGGGCATGCCGGGACTGCATTCTCAATATTCCTGCTGATCCTGCGTCAGAAATGGCGTACATCAATCAATAGGGCAGCAGAAGCAATGACCGTTTTTGCAGTGATCTGTGCAGCCATTTTCCCTGCTATTCACATGGGTAGGGTTTGGCTTGCTTTTTACATCTTTCCTTATCCCAATACCCGCGGTCCGCTTTGGGTGAATTTTAATTCCCCGCTTTTCTGGGATTTTATCGCTATCAGTGCTTACCTGCTGATTTCAGCATCATTCTGGTATTTTGGGATGGTTCCTGATTTTGCATCTATTCGTGATAAGGCCACCAATAAAGTAAAGAAAGCCGTTTATGGACTCCTGGCTTTCGGCTGGACCGGCAGTTCAAGGGAGTGGTTACGTTATGAAGGACTCAGTTATGTTCTCGGCGGAATTGCCGCTGTTCTGGTAGTATCTGTTCATAGTATCGTATCTACCGACTTTGCCAGTTCTGTTATCCCGGGTTGGCATACAACTCTATTTCCTCCATATTTTGTCGTTGGCGCAATCTTTTCAGGTTTTGCAATGGTTATGACCCTAATGATCGTGATCAGAAAGTTCTATAGCCTGGAACAATATGTTACTGATGACCACCTGAATGCAATAGCCAGAATCCTTGTTTTCATATCACTTATCATGGGAACAGCTTATGCAACTGAGGTTTTTATTGCCTGGTACGGTGGAAATGAATATGAGATGTTCACCTTCTTTAAAAATAGAGTTACCGGAACCTATACATTCATGTTCTGGGCTATGATCACCTGTAATGCCATCATTCCACAATTAATGTGGTCGAAAAAGATCCGTAGCAATATTACAGCCTTATTTATTATATCCCTCATTATCAACCTCGGGATGTGGTATGAAAGATATAATATTGTGGTCACTTCTCTTGCCAAAGATTATCTTCCCTCCTCCTGGACTGTTTATTCTCCGACCTGGGTTGAAATTGGCATATACATCGGCACCCTCGGGATATTTGTAACCGGCGTTCTTTTATTCTTCCGATTCATTCCTATGATTGCAATCAGTGAAGTGAAGAGTGTGCTGAAACCCACCAGCCTCAATAAATACTCTAAAACCCATTAATATCCGCAAGAGTTATGAGTAAACCCTATTTTGTAAGCGTTTTTGATGATGAACAGAAACTGCTTGCCGGCATAAAAGCGGTGAAAGAGAAAAATGTGAAGATTGATGAAATCTACACTCCTTACCCAATGCATGAGGTGATTGAAGAAATGGGCATTAAATCGAAGTTTGCCTTTGTTGCCTTCCTATATGGATTCGCGGCAGTGGTAGGAGTATTGGCCTTCCTTTATTATACCTCAGTCATCAGCTGGCCCATTAATTATGGTGGAAAACCTACCAGTGCATTCCCTTCTTTTATCATCATCACCCTGGTGCTGACCATTGCAACCATTACAATTATGAGCTTGTTAACCTTTTCTGTCCGTGCAAAAATCTACCCGGGTAAAAAGTATACATTGCCTGATCTCAGGGCTACAGATGATAAATTTGTCATGGTATTCGACAGTGAACAAGCCGGTGCAGGATTTGATGTTTTGGATCGTTTACTGAAGGACTGTGGTGCCGAAGAAGTTTATAGGAAAGAAATTTAAATGAACAACCTACCTGTTTAAATTACCGACAATGGGTTATCCAAATAATATGAAACATATAGTTTTAGCGGCTTCATTGGTTCTGCTAATGGCTTTGACCTCGTGTGACCGTACACGTAACCAGAAAGGTTTTGAATACTTTCCTGACATGGCACATTCGCTGGCTTATGAAACATACACAACATCTCCCTCCTTTTCGAATGGATTAGCCAATCAACTTCCGGTTGCAGGAACCATTCCAAGAGGTATCATTCCATACCAATATCCTGCCACACCTGATGGAAGGCTTCTGGCTGGTAAAGAGCTGGTGAATCCTGTGGATTCTGCCAATTGGAATGCTGCCCGGGCAAAGGTATTGTTCAACCGTTTTTGTGTTGGTTGCCATGGTGATGATGGCTCCGGCAAAGGTCATTTATTCACATCCGGGAAATTTGCCATTCAACCGGCATCACTCGTAAATGAAAGAATGATGGCTGCTCCAATCGGAGAAGTTTATCATGTGATCTCTGTTGGCTGGAATACAATGGGTGCCCATGCTCCCCAGATACGTCCTGACGACCGCTGGCTTATAGCCAACTATGTGAAGAAAGAATTGCAAAAGAAACCGAATCAATAAGCTTACTCCCTTATGGATACCAACGTTACGATTTCGAAGAAATTCAATTATGCCGCTTTTGGCATGATTGCCGTCGGCCTGATTGTTGTCATTTATGCTCTATTCACTGACAGTGCCAGGGGCTGGGCCAATGTCCTGCTAAATAATTTCTACTTCCTGTCATTAACCATCGGGGCAACTTTTTTCTTTTGCCTTCAATACATCACCCAATCGGGGTGGTCAGCTATGTTCAGAAGGGTACCTGAAGCTATCATGGGCTATATCCCTATAGCAGGTATTGTGATGATACTTCTTTTCTTTGGAGTACAAAATCTTTACCATTGGGCTCATCCAGGGGCTGCTGAGCATGATGCACTCATTGCACATAAATCACCCTATCTCAATATTCCATTTTTCTTTATAAGGATTGCCATCGTATTTGCTGCATGGTTCATTCTTACACGCTACCTCAGAAAACTATCCCTGGAAGAAGATCAGGTTGGAGGGGTTAAATATCTGGAGAAAATAGAATTCTGGTCCAAAGTGTTAATCTTTGTACTGGCAATTACCTTCTCTATGGGTTCCTTTGACTGGATCATGTCACTGGAGGTTCATTGGTTCAGTACAATTTTTGCTTTTAAAGCTTTCGCTTCAGCATTTTACCATGGTACTGCCTTAATAGCCCTGATTGTTATTCTACTTCATGAACGCGGTTACTTTAAAGAATTGAACCAGAGTCATTTGCTCGATTTTTCAAGATATATGTTTGTTTTAAGTATCATATGGGGATATCTCTATTTTGCCCAGTTTATGCTGATCTGGTTTGCGAACATCCCTGAAGAAACCGTATACTATGTAAAACGCTGGGATAATGGCTGGTTGGTATTCTTCATTATTAATCTTGTGATCAACTGGCTGATCCCGTTTATTACACTTTTACCGCAGAAACTGGATAAGAACATTAAAGTAGTTAAGTATATTGCCATTTTGCTGCTGGCAGGTATGTGGCTGGAACAATATGAGCTGATCATGCCAGAGATAACCAAAACACCTCATTTTGGTCTAATTGAAATCGGCGCCTTGGTTGGCTTTGCAGGATTGTTTATCTTTATCGTTGGAAGGACACTCTCTAAAGCTCCTCTCATTCCCAAAAATCATCCTTATATTGAAGAAAGTCTGTATCACCATGTACATTAAAATTGGAGGAATACAAATGAAAGCATTGGCCTCTTGGCTGACACTGCCGGCTCTGCTGGCAGTTTTGTTTTTTTCACCCAACCCATTGTTAGCCGATTCACAGAATCAAATGGAGGTTGGTATTACGGAAAAGTTAGATCAATTTATTCCCCAGGGAATTATATTGACAGGGGTAGACGGGAAACAGGTGGATCTCAAACAAGTTATTGACAAACCCACTGTTTTAAATTTTGTTTATTATCGATGCCCGGGAATATGCAGCCCGCTAATGAATGGCCTCTCAGATGTTATCAACAACACTGATCTTCAGTTAGGGAAAGATTACCAGGTACTTACAATAAGTTTTGATGCAAGAGAAGGGTATGACCTTGCTGTGAAAAAGAGGACAACCTATATCAAGAGAATGAAATTCCAGGAGGACAGTAAGGGTTGGCTTTTCTTTACAGGGGATAGCAGTAATATCGAGAGGATCACAAAAACAACCGGGTTTGGTTTTAAGCTTGCCGGAACAGAATTTATGCATGAAGGTGCATTAATTATGATTAGCCCACAGGGCAAAATCACACGGTATTTGAAAGGAATCTCCTTCCTGCCTTTTGAATTTAAACTTGCCATTCTTGAAGCTTCAGAAGGGAAATCATCCCCAACTGTGAGTAAAGTAATTCAGTTTTGTTACTCTTTCGATGCCAGCAGTCAGCGCTATGTTCTGGATATCACAAAAATTTCTGCCATTATCATTATCTTTTTTGCTGTTTCGTTGTTATTATACCTTTTGATTCGTTCAAAAAGAAAAAATACCCGGAGCCTTAGTTGAAAAAACCCCTGGCCAGAAAATTGACCCTGATAAAATAATGCCCTTACTTCATTTATTCATCAATAATTAACCAAACAACAAAATGACCGGAAACACCACAATCCATCGAATGCCATCGTACCTCGAATATGAGGGAAAGTATAAGGGGATCCTGGGATGGTTGTTATCAACTGATCACAAGAGGATAGCCTTACTATACCTATATTCCCAAACCTTTTTCTTCCTTGCTGGAGTAGTGATGGGCATATTTATGAGACTTGAACTGATCGCTCCAGGCCAACAGCTGATGCAGGCATCTACCTATAATGCCTTGTTTACTGTGCATGGACTGACAATGATTTTTCTTTTCATTATCCCAGGACTGGCAGCCTCTTTTGGCAACTTCTTCCTTCCCATATTAATTGGTGCAAAGGATGTAGCGTTCCCAAAACTTAACCTGTTCTCCTGGTATCTATTTATTGGTGGCGCACTGATTATTCTGCTGGGGATGTTCACTGGTGATGGCCCTCCGGATACTGGCTGGACCTTTTATGCACCTTATAGCCTCAGAACGAATACCAACGTTGTGCTATCCGTGCTTGGAGCATTTGTATTAGGTTTCAGTTCAGTATTGACAGGATTGAACTTTATTGTTACCATCCACAGGATGAGAGCTCCCGGTATGAGCTTTTTTAAAATGCCACTCTTTATCTGGGCGATGTATGGAACTTCCTGGATTCAGCTTTTAGCTACACCCGTTGTCGGTATCACTCTGGTAATGGTTATTTTCGACAGGGTAATGGGTATAGGATTCTTCGATCCTGCCAAGGGAGGAGATCCGATTCTCTACCAGCATTTATTCTGGATTTATTCACATCCTGCCGTATACATCATGATTCTCCCTGCAATGGGGGCTATAACGGAGATTGTCACCACTTTTTCCAACCGGGTAGTATTCGGGTATAAGGCCATTGCCTTATCGAGTCTAGCCATTGCTTTTGTAGGTTACCTGGTATGGGGTCATCATATGTTTACCTCCGGGATGAGTGAAACCTCGCGGTGGGTATTCTCTTTACTTACCTTTCTTGTAGCTATACCAAGTGCCATCAAGGTTTTCAACTGGTCTGCCACAATGTACAAAGGCTCACTTGATCTCCAACCTCCCTTTTGGTGGGCAATGGCTTTTATGTTCGTATTTATGATCGGTGGTCTTACCGGATTGGTTTTAGGCAGTGTTGCTACTGATGTGCATGTTCATGATACTATGTTCGTTGTCGCGCATTTTCATTATATAGTATTTGGTGGTGCCGGACTGGCTTTTTTTGCAGCACTCCACTACTGGTTCCCTAAGATGTGGGGAAGGATGTATAATAAGCAGATAGCCAATATCGGATTGTTGATTGTTTTCATCGGTTTCAATACACTGTATTTCCCCATGTTCATTCTTGGAATCATGGGAATGCCAAGAAGGTATTATGATTATCTGCCACAATTTGCTACACCCAATTACATTTCAACTATCGGATCATGGATACTGGGGGTAGGCTTGATTATCGTACTTGTCAATCTCTTCCGTGCAAAGAAAGCTTCACCTGAATTCATCGACAATCCATGGAATGGACGCACCCTGGAATGGGAAATTCAATCTCCTCCTTCCCTGGAAAACTTTGAAGAAATCCCGGTTATTGAACGCGGTCCTTATGACCTGAAAAAATAATAAACCTATGGAACAAAATTCAGCCATTCATGCTACTCATGAGCATTATGACCCAATAGGATCAAAGCTTGGAATGTGGCTATTCATATTTACTGAAATCCTCCTGTTCGGAGCCTTGTTTATCGTATATAGCGTATACAGGTACCGCCATCCTGTTGAGTTTCATCTTGCTCACCAGGAACTTAATGTATTTATCGGATTTGTTAACACTGTTATTCTTTTGATCAGCTCTGCTACCGTTGCTATGTCGATTACAGCCATGCAAAAAGGAGATAAAAAGATGACTTTAATCCTGCTTGGCATCACCCTAATCCTGGCTTTTGTCTTCCTGGTCAATAAATACTTTGAATGGGGTGCAAAGATCCATCATGGCATTTATCCAGGTTCAGAATTTCTACTCAGCCTCAGCCAGGGGGATATCCTGTTTTTTGGACTTTATTTCTTCATGACCGGATTACATGCCATACATATCATTGTGGGAATGGTATTGCTTGGATGGGTTTATGTGCGAGTCAAACAAAACAGGGTTAACCAGGAAAGGTATGTTTTTCTTGAAAACGGAGGGTTGTACTGGCACCTCGTCGACCTGATCTGGATTTTCCTTTTCCCGTTATTCTATCTAATTCATTGATGTTATGAGCGAAAACAATACACATATCTCAAGCTACGGCTCACACCTCATGGTGTTGTTGATCCTGATTTTGCTTACTATCCTTACTGTAACTATAACCAGTGTTCAATTGGGGGCATTCAACACCACTGCTGCCATGATTATTGCTTCAACAAAAGCAGCTATTGTGCTTCTTTACTTCATGCATCTAAAATTCGACGATAAGATCTTCAGGTTCATGGTTACTTTGGTTCTGGCCATCTATGCTGTCGTTATTGTAATAACTTTCTTTGACTACTTATACCGTTAAGCCTATGTATTCAGGATACTCAACCTTTGCTTCAAGTGTAGATACCGCATTTGTTTTCATCATTGGTATCTCAGCCATATTCCTAATAGGTATTACGGCAGCGATGATTTATTTCATCATAAAGTATAACAAGAAACGTCACCCTGTTGCAGAAGAAATTGAAGGCAGCACAAAGCTTGAAATCATCTGGACTGTTATCCCAACGATTCTTGTCATTATCATGTTCTTTCTTGGATGGCATGCCTATACACCCATGCGCAAAATCCCCAAAGATGCAATCAATGTTAAGGTTACTGCCCAAATGTGGAGCTGGCGCTTCGAATATGAAAACGGGAAAGTGACTGATACCTTAATTGTGCCGGTCGGGAAAAATATTGCGATGCAATTAAATGCTGTAGATGTTATCCATTCACTCTATATTCCTGACTTCCGTATCAAAGAGGACCTGGTTCCTAACAGGAAAAATGCGATGTGGTTCAATGCCCCAATACTTGGTACTTATGAACTATTCTGTACAGAGTATTGCGGACTGAGACATTCTTACATGATTACAGCTGTGAAGGTAATTCCGGTTGAGGAATATAACAAATGGTATGCTTCTGCACCTGCTAAACTTGATTCAGCTGCAGCCGCCGTGCCTGGTGCCTTAGGGAAACTGATTGTTCAGAGTAAAGCCTGTGTCGCCTGTCACACCGCTGATGGAACTAAGCTGGTTGGCCCTTCCTTTAAAGGAATCTATGGCCATAAAGTGACGGTTGAAACCAATGGTAAAGAAAGGGAAATTACTGTGGATGATGAATACATCAAACGGTCCATTCTAGAGCCTGAAGCTGATGTTGTAAAAGGCTTTGTAAAAGGACAAATGGTTTCCTATAAAGGTCAGCTCACTGATGAGGAAATCAAGCAGATCACAGAATATATAAAGTCACTTGGAGAAAAAGAATAAACCAGATTCATTCCTGAAGATAGTAAGCCAATTAGGCAAATTCAGAATATCAGCCCCGGTTGCTTTTACTACACTTACGGGATATATACTCAGCCACGGTTCCTTTGACCGTGGCATTATTTTACCTATTGTGGGAATTTTTCTGCTTGCCTGTGGTGCCTCAGCACTCAACCAGATCCAGGAAATGAAGATTGACCTGAGAATGCGCAGGACACAAAACAGGCCCCTCCCAGCGGGTAAAATCAGCCTGAACACTGCCTGGTTTGTGACGCTGTTTTTCTTTATCAGCGGAAGCCTTGTATTGCTTCTGGGACCAGGACTCCTGACCTTCCTGGTGGGAATCACTACCTTCATCTGGTACAATGCCATTTATACCCCTTTAAAGAAAATATCAGCTTTCGCAGCTGTCCCGGGATCAGTTGTTGGGGCCTTACCTCCCCTTGCCGGATGGGTTGCAGGAGGCGGTGAATTAAATGACTACAGGGCTTTGATACTTGGATTTTTCTTTTTTATCGGACAAATCCCTCATTTCTGGCTGCTGTTACTCAAATTCGGTGAGCAGTATGAAGATGCAGAATTACCCAGCTTAACACGAATATTTAATACCAACCAGATAAAACGGCTGACTTTCATCTGGATTGCAGCCATGGGAATGGTGGCACTGGCTATTCCTGCTTTCCAGATTACGTTGCAACTATGGACGGCCTACGTGATCACTATTTTATCACTGATCCTTGTGATTTACTTTGTCCCTTTACTCAATAGGAAAAAAGAATTCCGCGTAGGAAGGTCGTTCGTATATATCAATGTTTACTACCTGATTATCATGCTGATCATGATTTTCGACCACATAACGGTTTAATGTTTGACTGAAAAATTTACAATTCATAACAAAACCTTTAGCCATGGAATCTCATCACGACCCCGGAAAAAACATGTATTTCCCATCGAAGGAAATCGTCAGGAAAGCGAATGTTAAGGACTATGATAGCTTATACCAGAAATCTATAACCGACAGGGAAGGATTCTGGGCTGCTGAAGCAAAAAAACTGGATTGGTTTAAAAAATGGGATAAAGTACTGGACGATAGTCAGAAACCTTTCTATAAATGGTTTACCGGAGGAAAGATCAACATTATCCATAATGCCCTCGATAGGCATCAGAAGAATGCTACAAGGAACAAGTTAGCTATTATCTGGGAAGGCGAACCCGGCGACCTGAGAACCTTTTCTTATCATGCACTGGACCGGGAAGTTACCCGCTTTGCAAATGTATTGAAAGCAATGGGTGCCAGGAAAGGGGAAGTGATTACCATATATATGCCCCAGATTCCGGAGTTGATTGTGGCTATGCTGGCTTGTGCAAAAATTGGTGCTCCTCATAGTGTTGTATATGGAGGATTTTCAGTTGAAGCCCTTGCTGAAAGGATCGAAGATGCTAAAAGCAGGATATTAATCACTGCAGATGGCGGTTTCAGGAGAGGAAAACCAACACAGTTGAAAAAGATTGCCAATGAAGCCATGCAGCGTTCTGCAACTATTGAGGTTTGCATTGCTGTAAAACGCACCGGAGAAGAGTGTTACATGGAGAATGACAGGGATTTCTGGTATCACGACCTGATGGGAATGCCCATAGCGAATTCGGGATGCTGCACTGAACAGACTGATGCAGAAGACCCTCTTTTTATCCTCTATACTTCCGGAACCACAGGGAAACCTAAAGGATTAGTACATACTCATGGCGGATATGCAGTTTACACTGCTACCACCTATAAATATGTTTTCGATATAAAACCGGAAGACCGCTGGTGGTGTGCTGCAGATCCGGGATGGATAACCGGTCATAGTTACATCGTTTATGGTCCGCTGATCAATGGAGCTACCATCATGTTGTATGAAGGAGCGCCCAATCATCCGTATCCAAATCGCTGGTGGCAGATGGTTGAAAAGTATGGAATCAATATTCTTTACACCTCCCCTACTGCAATTCGCGGACTCATGCGTTTCGGGGCTTCATGGGCCGACCGGCACAATCTTAGTTCCCTTCGGCTTTTAGGTTCAGTAGGTGAGCCCATCAACCCTGAAGCCTGGAAGTGGTACTATGAAGTAATCGGGAAGAGTCGCTGTCCGATCATGGATACCTGGTGGCAAACTGAAACCGGGGGCTTTATGATTACACCTTTACCTATCACCCCTCTTAAACCCGGATCGGCAACCCTGCCATTTTTTGGTAATGAAATGGCTATTGTTGATGAACATGGCAATGAAGTGAAAACAGGAGAAGAAGGAACCCTTGTCATAAAGAATCCATGGCCTGGTATGGCTCGCACCATTTTAAATGACCCTGACCGCTTTGTTGAAAAATACTGGGAGAAATACCAGGAACAAGGCTGGTACCTTGCCGGTGATTCTGCACGGAAAGATGAAGATGGTTATTACTGGATCATTGGTCGAATTGATGATGTAATTAAGGTTAGTGGTTACCGCTTAGGTTCTGCTGAAATTGAAAGTGCACTGGTAAGTCACCCCGCAGTTTCAGAAGCTGCAGCTATTGGATTACCTGATGAACTTAGGGGAAACATTATCCACGCCACTGTTACCCTGAGGCAAAACTTTGCAGCCTCCCCTGCCCTTGCAGAAGAATTGAAAGGCCATGTAGAAAAAGAAATTGGTCCTATTGCCCGTCCCACATTCCTGGAGTTTACTGACGTACTTCCTAAAACCCGTTCAGGAAAAATAATGCGAAGGGTACTTAAAGCAAAAGCATTGGGACAGGAAACGGGAGATTTATCGACTTTGGAGGAGTGATTAATCCGATTCATTCCCCAATCGAACCTAAGATTCATTAATTTTGTTCTATAATTAAAAACCATCTGAAATGAGAAATTTTTTAATCCTGCTCTGTGTTGCTAGTCTGGCTATCTCCTGCACTTCTAACCAGGAAAAAGCAGCGGCTCCCACTGAAAAAGTAGCTGCTGTTGCAAACAAAACCATTACCCTGGCTGTGGAAGGTATGACCTGCACCGGATGCGAGAATACCATCAAAGAAGCCGTTGGCGGAGTTAGTGGAGTAGCTGATGTAGTTGCCTCACATACTGAAGGGTCGGCTGTTATCAAATTCGACTCTACACTTACTGATTTCAAAACCATCAGTGCTGCTATTACCGATGCCGGTTATGTTGTTAAAGGTGAAGCAGTTCCTCCTTCAGCGAACTAATACTTATTTAGTATAAAACCAAAGACAGCTACCCCGGTTAATGGGGCTGCTGTCTTTTTTTTTACATTCATTTCATTATTGAATATTGGTCCGGTATTTAAATAAGGTGAGTTCGATGTAAAGGATTACTTCAGATATATACATGTCGTTCAACGAATTTGGAATGGGAAGCTCGAATTTGATTTAAGAATGAAGATTAACGAATTTTTGGATTTGATTTAAGAATGAAGATTAACGAATTTGGAATTAGGAAGTAAGCACGATTTGATTTAAGAATGAAGATTAACGAATTTGGAATTGGGAAGTATGCACGATTTGATTTAAGAATGAAGATTAACGAATTTGGAATTGGAATTTGGAAGAATTTGGAAGTATGCACGATTTGATTTAAGAATGAAGATTAACGAATTTGGAATTTGGAAGTAAATCAGCAACGGTATATCTTATTCTCTTATTTACTTCTGAATTTTCTTACATCGAACTCACGTTAAATATTAACTGACAAATTAGCATATCATCTGACTCAGGATCAATTCTTGCAATCCCTGATCCTATGAAAACACAATATCCCATTAGCTTTGTTGCTGCAACTGACAGGCAACTACTTGATTCTTATTCTACTACCGTTAGCAGTGTTGTAAAAAGCACCTCACAGGCAGTAGTTCATGTGAAGGTTACCAAACGGGGAACAGATCCCCGTACCCGGCAACCCGTTGAACAAGCAGGTTCAGGATCCGGTTTTGTCATCTCATCAGATGGCTTTATCATTACAAACCATCATGTCATTGAAAATGCCCTGAATATTCAGGTAGCTTTCTCTGACGGACTCGAGATGAACGCATCTCTTATAGGAACGGACCCATCCTCAGATATAGCTGTCCTGAAAGTTTACGATGGAGACCTGAAACCATTGCAATTCTCAGATTCCGACCTTCTCGAACCGGGCCAGATTGCCATTGCCATTGGAAACCCTCTTGGATTACAACATACAGTTACAGCAGGTGTAGTAAGTGCTACAGGCCGTTCATTGAGGGCCAGCAATGGAAGATTGATTGATGATATCATACAGACAGATGCAGCACTGAATCCCGGTAATAGTGGCGGGCCTTTGGTGAATTCTGACGGGAAAGTGATTGGTGTAAACACAGCGGTTATTTCTTCTGCTCAGGGATTATGCTTTGCGGTATCATCCAACCTGGCAGCGGAAATTGCCGGCCAACTCATCCTGAAAGGAAAAGTTAGACGGGCCCAATTAGGAGTAGCGGCCCAGGGAGTAAAACTTAGCCAAAGAATTATCGGCGCTAACCAATTAAAATCACAGACTGGCGTTTATATATATGAAATCCTTAAGCTATCACAAGTCAATAACCAGGAATTACTGATTGGAGACATTATTGTTGAATTTAATGGACAGGTAGTTTCCAGCATAGATAATCTGCACAAATATCTGAAAGAAGAATTCATTGGCCAGCAGGTTGAACTCTCAATACTGAGAAACGGACGAAAGCAAACTTTAACCGCCATCCCGGGAGAGTTATTCTAGCTTATTCACATTCATATTCATTCTAATTATATATAAGTATATGTATTTTATATTAGATTTGTAAAAAATTTAATAAGTCCCCAAATGAAAGATAATAGATCGACCTTCCTACTCGGATTACTTGTTCTCATAACTTTTGCATTTACTGTTCCGCAGCTGTCAGCGCAATCAAAGGCTGATACCGCCAGCTATCCCTATTGGATTCAAATGATGCAGGACCCAAATGCGAACTTCTTTGAAACTCAGAAAGCATTCAACACTTATTGGCAGGATCGGACTGTCACTCGTGGCAGTGGCTGGAAACCTTTCAAGCGTTGGGAGTATTTTATGCATACCAGGGTAAATCCTGATGGAAGCCAACAATCCCCTGACCATGTGCAAAAAGCTTATAATGAATATATTCAGCGTAAGGATCAATCCACTTCTTTAGCTGGGAACTGGACCAGCCAGGGGCCATTTGTACTTCCTTCAGATAAAGGTTATAAAGGACTTGGACGAATCAATGCAATCGGATTCCATCCGACTGACCCAAATATAATTTATATAGGTGCTCCGGCAGGAGGATTATGGGTAACTACTGTAGGTGGGAATTCCTGGTCCACCACTACCGATATGTTGCCAACATTGGGAGTAAGTGCTATAGTGGTTGATCCCGTAAATCCTTCGATAATTTATATCGGGACCGGTGATCGTGATGCAGGGGATGCACCCGGTGTTGGAGTCATGAAAAGTACAGATAGTGGCCAAACCTGGAGTTCTGCTAATACAGGGATGGGAAATGTGATCATTAGCAAAATGTTGATTGACCCCAACAATAATTCTGTGATTTATGCAGCTTCCACTTCCGGTATGTATAAATCAACTGATGGAGCAGCAACCTGGACACGCAAGGCCATTGGTGGCTTTAAAGACCTGGTTTTCAAACCCAATAATCCATCAATACTATATGCAGCCCAGGGAGGATTATTTTTCCGCTCATTAGATGCAGGTGAAACCTGGAACCAGGTGAGCAATGGTATTGCAGCCGGAACCCGCGGAGTTTTAGCAGTTAGTCCTGCTGCACCTGAGATGGTATATTTTCTTTTGGCCAAAGGTGATAATGGTTTCAGGGGTTTATATCGCTCGACTGACGGAGGTTCAACCTTTACTGAGAGATCAGACTCTCCAAATATCATGGATTGGTCGTGTGAAGGAAGCGGTTCAGGAGGCCAGGCATGGTATGACCTTGCACTTGCAGCAGATCCTGTAAATCCGGATATAATCTATGCCGGGGGCGTTAATGTCTGGAAATCCACCAATGGTGGAGCTAACTGGCAAATTAACGGCCATTGGTATGGAGGATGCAGTGTGCCCGCCGTTCATGCTGATCAGCATTTCTTCGGTTATAATCCTATTAATAACAGGCTATACATAGGCAACGATGGTGGAATCTACTGGACGGATAACGGGGGAAATAACTGGGTGGAAATCACAAACGGATTAGCCATCAGCCAGGCTTATAAACTTGGCCAAAGCGCCACTGAGGACGATCTTGTGGTAAATGGCTACCAGGATAATGGTACTTCTATACTTGAAGGAACAGAATGGTCAGCAATTGGTGGTGGAGATGGAATGGAATGTGCCATCGACTTTACAGATCCCATGTACCGCTATACAACGGTATATTATGGATCTATCCAAAGAGTTTATGGCTTCCAGGGACAAGGCACAATTGCTGCCAATGGGGTAAATGGAATTGATGAAGAAGGTGCTTGGGTAACCCCTTTCATTCTGGATGCCAATGATCCGAATTCAATGTTCATAGGCTATAAAAATGTCTGGAGATCTGATAATATTAAAGCTGCCAATGTAGGTTCTGTTAAATGGAAGAGAATCTCTGCCATCAATACTCCTAACCTTGAAGTATTGGAACAATCTCCGGTCAATACCGACATTCTTTATGCTTCCAATGCAGGAAATCTTTATATCTGCACCAATGCTCATGCTGAGTTCACTTCATGGCTGAGTATTTCAGGAAATCTGCCCGGTGCAGGTGCAATCACTTCTATAGAAGCTCATCCCTTTGAAGAAAATACTGTTTATATTGTACAAAACAGGCATGTCTACAAATCGCAGGATAAGGGAACCACATGGACAGATCTTACCGGTGGATTGCCTGATATTCCAATCAGCAGCATTGTTTATTACAAACAAAGCCAGGAAGGCTTATACATAGGAACCGATGCAGGTGTTTTTTACCGTGAAAACGGGATGACTGACTGGATTCCTTTTATTAATGGAATGCCTGCCAATGTGCGGGTAACAGAACTGGAAATCTATTACGATCCATCTGGCCCGGCAGGTGACCGAATTAAAGCTGCAACTTATGGACGTGGAATGTGGAAGTCCGATATGTATGGAAATACGCCAGTGGTAAACTTCACTGCCGACCCACTTCTTATTCCATTTGGATGTACAGTAAATTTTAAAGATCTCTCCAGTGGAGTTCCTACAAACTGGCTATGGACTTTTCCAGGAGGACAACCTTCAACTTCTACTGAAAAAAATCCTTCCGGGATACTCTATGCTGCTCCGGGAGTGTATGATGTGCAACTCATTGCAGGCAACTCAGTTGGAAGCGACACTACTATAAAAAGTGCATACGTTGTGGTAAGTGATACCATCCAACCCATTGCCGGATTCTCTGCGAGCCCCAGGATATTCTGTAATATCAATCAAACAGTAAGTCTTACTGATACTTCCAAATATTGTCCCTATGCATGGCAATGGAGTATCACTCCATCAACTTTTAGTTTTGTTAATGGAACTGCAGCCGACTCCCAGCATCCCCAGGTGAAATTCGAGGAAAATGGCTCATATAATGTTAGTCTTACGATTCTCAATTCAAATGGGATGTCATCAATTACAAAGGAGGATTATATAGTAGTTGGAGGTTATCTCCTACCCTTTGCCGAGGATTTCGAAAGTGGCAATTTTGTTACTAAAGGCTGGACTATTGAAAATCCTGACAACCTGGTTACATGGGATATTGCTGAAGTTGGTGGAAACACTCCTGGCAACCAGGCAGCCCGAATGAATTTCTTTGAGTATTCTGTCCCCCCCGGACGCAGGGATCGCTTAATTTCTCCTGTAATGAATTTCTCAGCTACCAGCCCGGTATTCCTCACCTTTGAACATGCGTATTCCACGCGATATACGTCCTTCTCCGATTCATTGATCATACTGGTTTCTGAAGATTGCGGAATCTCCTGGGAAAGAGTATTTGCTGCCGGAGAAAAAGGTCAAGGTACCTTTGCAACTGTCCCAAAAATGACCGTTGCCTTTACTCCCTCAACACCAGAAGATTGGTGCGGTGGTGGCTGGGGTTCAGCATGTTACCTGGTTGACCTGACTCACTATGCCAATAAGCAAGGTATTCAGCTGGCATTTGAATCTTACAACCGTTTTGGCAATAACCTCTACATTGATAATATTGCCATTTCAAGAACTACGAACCTTTTTGAAAAACCTGGTATTGATAATGCTATTGTTATATACCCAAATCCATCAAATGGAATTGTAACCCTCTCTTCGCAGCGGCAAGTGGAAGATCTGAAATTACAAATCTTCAACACACTTGGAAAAGCTGTTATGAGCAAAGAATTACCATCGGGATCAGCTTTGAATGAAGTAGTCGACATGTCTGCTTTCCCTAAAGGTATCTATCTTTTCAGTATCAGCGAAAAGAATGGAGTTCAACAAAGCAAGGTCGTGCTCCAATAAGGCCTATGAACCTTTTTTATCATTCTGCACTGCACACAGGATTTCTCAACTCCTCAATTCAATTGGATACTGAGGAATCCTATCATTGTATCAAAGTATTAAGAAAGCGAATCGGTGATACAATCCATGTTACTGATGGTCATGGGAATTTATATGTTTGCAGTCTCGCAGACGAAAATCATAAAGGCTGTCAGATAACAGTTCTTTCATTTACCGAACAGGAAAAGCGTGCATTTCGCCTTCATATTGCGATTGCACCTACCAAGAATATCGACCGGTTTGAATGGTTCCTTGAAAAAACCACAGAAATTGGAATTGATGAAATTACCCCATTGATCTGTGAGCATTCAGAAAGGACTGTCGTTCGGACAGATCGGTTGCAAAAGATCCTGGTTTCGGCAATGAAGCAATCCATGAATCTTTATCTTCCTAAATTGAATGAGCCCTGTAAGTTCAATCAATTCATCCACCAGGAATACACTGGACAAAAATTTATCGGATATGTGGAAGAAAAGCAGGAAATACTTTTAAAAGATGCATACCAAAAAGGTTCTGATGCGATTATCCTCATAGGACCTGAAGGTGATTTTAGTCCAGCTGAAGTAAAGCATTCAGTCGAATCAGGATTCTCTGCCATTAGCCTTGGTCCATCAAGATTAAGAACTGAAACTGCAGGGATGGTGGCATGTATGACAGTAAACCATGCGAACTTATAGTTAAAGTTTTTGAGCATTCATTTAGGCGATTTAATTACCTGATAAGTAACCTACATCAATAAGTTTTCAACGATTCGCTGCAGGTCTTTGCACATGAAGTATTTTTGCATAAGGGATTACTTCATTAGAAATATATTATTGTTGCAATTTTGAAGATCAGGAAGCAGAAAAACATTGTTTCAAATTCAAATTCATTCGTCCAATTTCTCATGCGATATATACTCATCCTGTTCCTGTTAATCACCGGGTCGACATTTGCTCAATCCTATCAGATTGCTTTGCTCAAATATAATGGCGGAGGCGACTGGTATGCAAATCCCACATCCCTGACAAACCTTATATCATTCTGTAATAAGAACTTAAAAACGAATATTGATAAGGATTATGCAACCATTGAAGTTGGCAATGCGGAATTGTTTAATTACCCCTTTGTGCATATGACCGGGCATGGGAATGTTATTTTTAATGACCAGGAAGCAATGAACCTGAGAAACTACCTGCTGGCCGGAGGATTTTTACACATCTCCGACAATTATGGCATGGATAAGTTTTTGAGGCTTCAGATGAAAAAAGTCTTTCCTGAGCTTGATTTCGTAGAGTTGCCCTTTGATTATCCCATATACCATCAAAAGTATAATTTCAATAATGGCTTGCCCAAAATTCATGAACATGACGCAAAGCATCCTCAGGGCTTTGGACTTTTATGGGAAGGAAGGTTAATCTGTTTCTATGATTATGAGTGTGACCTGGGAGATGGATGGGAAGATCCTGATGTTCATAAAGATTCACCTGAAACACGTCTGAAAGCTCTTCAGATGGGTGCAAATATGATACAATACGTCTTTACTAAGTAGCATAATCCCGTCACACAAGCGGATTTAACTTATTGTAAATCTTTGTCTTGTAATTTTTTCTTTATTCGCAATTTAATTGGAGTTCGACAGATAAACAGATTTGAGTTCATTTTTTCAGCCTCCTTATTTTCATTCATTTAAGAAACTAAGCTAAAAAAAGGATTTATCTCAAAGAGTACTCAGCAATCAGAACTGAGTACCATAAGATAGCTGTATTGGAAAATTGCGCTCAGTTTTCAATGCCTGACTACAATTTTCTTTGTACTCCTGTTACCATCTGAGTAGATATGCAAAAGATAAAGTCCTTCTGCATAATTCGAACTATTGATTGAATAAACCTGGCCTGAACGGGCGATAACAGATTCATCTGAATATATGATCCGTCCTGTCAAATCAACGATTGACACATTGACGTTTTGCTTGCTGTTTTCTCCAAATTGAATGTTAATCCAATCATTTGAAGGGACAGGATAAACATTGAAATTATTCATTTCTTTTTCAGCCACTGAAACAAAGCCTACAGAAGCGACATTGGAATATACTTCAGAAAACTCAGTGCTACGAAAACCAATATTGCAACCTGAAGAACGGTTTATAGAAACGATATATGCCACATCTTTTGAAGGTACATTGAAATCGGTATAAGAATTGAAACTTGATGATACAGTGGCGATCTGTTCATAGTTTCCTAGCCCAATTTTGCGCAGAATGTTGTAAGATGAATAGTTGAACCCTATATAAGGAGTCCAGATCAGATTGAAACTGCTTCCTACTCCCTGGCTTATTGTCAGATGAATTGTCTGGTGGTAATCGCCTGGAGGAAAAACCCTGTTATCACTATCACTGAATCCTATTTTATATCGGTAAGGTCTTATGGCAGGGTTAGACCCAAAGTCAGCAACCATAGGCACTTCTTCATAACTTACGGTGTCAATTATCTCATAAACATTATTTTCATCTGTTTCTTTATAAATCAGAAAATCTGCAATAAGTTCTGAAACAGGCTTTTCCCATATGATCACGTTATGGTTGGTGTTACTGTCGACTGAAACCATACAAACAGGTGTTTCGGGGTATGGAAGTATTGTGAATGCTTCACTGATATCAGAGGAGGAATTAGAATATGAATCCGTGATCCTGATGAGGCATTCTTCTGAGTTTACATTCGGAGTGATCCATTCATAACTTCCGGAATTCCCCTGGCTTGAGCCATTAGCTATAACCTCCCAGGTTTCACCATTATCCTTCGAAAATTCGAGAGCATTATACGGAGAATAAGGGTTCTCTACATTCCAGGAAATTGTTAAAGGACTGTAAATATTGACGATTTCACCTCCCGATGGGGAAGTCAATGTATAAACAGGCAAAGTGCTGATGGTAAAAACCTCACTCAGGCCATACTGAGAGGGATTTTGTGCGTTATATATTTTGAGAATACATGCATCTGAAGGAGTATCAGATAAAACTATATAAGTAAACGCTGCCATTGCATTCAAATTTTGAGCAACCGGGGTATACGTCTGACCATTATCAATTGAAATTTCTGCATTCAGAAGGGTGATTCCCGGAACATTAATGTACCAGTATACTTGAGAAAGGGTATTTACAAAAACTGCAGAACTGCCAGAAGGTTCCCATACCGTGATTGGCGGAATATACACAGTAAAGGGCGCATCACTTATATCACTTACTGCTGGATTGTTCACCTCTCTGACTCTCAGAATAGCATTGGATGTTGAAGTATTTGGGACACTTATCGAAGCGTTACCTCCATTAGGCCCTGAAGGAACTTCACCAAAATACCACCAGTTGGTTCCCCCATCATACGAAAAATCAATGGTTACCATACTAGCAATATTCTGGCCTGTCCAGGTAGCAACCTCAACTTCTCCATAGGTCCATATCTCTCCGCCATTCGGTGTTTGAATGGTCAATGACTGAGCCAATGCCGGCGCAGATGCAATAGATGAAATAATGAACATAACCAAAATCATTGATCTCAAATATTGTGCAATTCCAGAGTATTGTGTTTTCATTGTTTTACGTTTTTAGGTATTTGTTAAA